>CAYRIG010000258.1:0-2869 GCA_964424315.1 uncultured Dehalococcoidia bacterium
AATCGTGATAATTTTATGTCAGCAGATGATGCATTGAAATATGGCATTATTGATGAAATTGTTTCATCAAAAAATAGAAAAAAATGAAAAAATCATCCAGAAAAACAATAGAATGTTCATTTTGCAATGTATCCCAGCAGGATGTTCTTTTATTAGTTGAGGGGAATTCTTGTTATATATGTGATCTTTGTATTGAAAAATCTAATCAAATAATGCTAGAAAATCAATGTGTGGAAAAATCATTTACTACCAGTCCTCCAGCTATTCTTAAAAATAAATTAGATAAATATATTATTGGCCAAGAAAAAGCAAAAAAAATTGTTTCAGTAGCAGTCTATAATCATTATAAAAGATTATCTAATATTCAATCTAAAAATAAAATTCAAATTGATAAAAGCAATATACTGCTTATTGGCCCAACTGGAACTGGAAAAACATTGCTGGCAAAAACTTTAGCAAACATATTAAATGTTCCATTTGCAATAGTAGATGCAACTGTTCTTACAGAAGCTGGGTATGTTGGTGAAGATGTTGAAAATATTTTAGTAAGATTATATCATGAATCAAATTATAATATTGAAAAAACTGAAATGGGGATTATTTATATTGATGAAATTGATAAAATTGCTAAAAAAGATGCTAATAAATCTATTACACGTGATGTCTCAGGAGAGGGAGTGCAACAATCATTGCTTAAAATTATTGAGGGGACCATTGCCAGTATTCCTCCCCAAGGTGGAAGAAAACATCCAGAGCAGCCTTTAGTTAAAGTTGATACAAGCAATATATTATTTATTTGTGGTGGCACTTTTGATGGTCTTTCTCAAGTCATTGATAGAAGAATAAGAGGGGGCGGCATTGGATTTGATCGTAAAATTACAACAAAAATAGAAAATCCAGATTTATTTTTAAAAATGCAGCATGAAGATATTATTCAGTATGGTTTTATACCTGAGCTCATGGGGAGATTGCCTGTATTATCTCCTTTAGAATATATAACTCAAGAATCGATGAAATCAATTCTTTGTGATCCAGACAATGCAATTATTAAACAATACAAACATTTATTTTCTCTTGATGATATTATATTAGAATTTACTGATAATGCATTAAATGAAATTGTAGATAGAGCGATGAAACGAAAAACTGGTGCCCGAGCATTAAGATCAATTTTAGAAGAAATAATGCTTGATATTATGTATGATATTCCTTCGAAAAAAAGAGTTAAATCATGTTTGATTAACTTAGATTGTGTTAAAAATCATTCTAAACCTAAAATTCAATTCTATAAAAAAACAGCCTAAATAAATTATTCTTACCTATTTTTTAAAAAAATCAGTATATTACTACACCTCTTTAAGGAGGAGGTAGATAGATAATTATCTTAGTTGTTGATAACAATGTTTTAATATTAGATTAATTTTGTTACAATAAGAAACATGAAATTTGTTGAATGCGTCACATATTTAACTTATGTTTTCTTGTAAATTGATAAGAAATGTATAATTTTTGATATAAGATATTTTAAAGTAATTATTATAGGAGGAGCATCCCATGTTTAAGAAAAATATTATAATAATAATAACAGTATTAACATGTAGTTTTATTTACTCACAAGATGTAACACTTTCATTAGATGGATCGAATTTGAATTATTCATCTGCAGTAGAAATCGCAGGATTTCAATTTGATCATGATGAATGTGTTTCAGGTGCCTCAGGTGGAGAAGCACAAGAGGCAGGTTTTACAGTATCTGTTAGCGGGAGTGTTGTTCTTGGATTCTCATTTACAGGTTCTACTGTCCCAGCAGGAGAAAATTTAACATTAACAGTTCTTGATGGTGCTGTTTCACAGGAATGTCTAAGTGCTTTTGTTTTTTCTGGTGCTGGTGGTGAAAGTTTAAGTTCAGGATGGGGCTCTTCAGGCAGTGATGATGGTGGGGAAGAATTATCTTGTTCAGGATCTGAGGATGTATGCCTTACGCTTGAAGATAACAATTTAAATTATTCATCAGCGGTAGATATTGCAGGGTTTCAATTTAATCATGATGGATGCGTAACAGGTGCTTCTGGTGGAGAAGCTCAAGCTGCAGGCTTTACAGTATCTGTTAGTGGGAGCGTTGTTCTTGGATTTTCATTTACAGGCTCTACCGTCCCAGCAGGTAATAATTTAATATTAACAATTTTAGATGGCAATGTATCTCAGGAATGTTTAAGTGCTTTTGTTTTCTCTGGTGCTGGTGGTGAAAATTTAAGTTCTGAATGGGCATCTTCAGATGGTGATGATGGGGGCTCATGTGATGATGTAGATGCAGATGGCATCTGTGATGATGTGGATGATTGCGTAGGCGCATATGATGAATGTGGTGTTTGTAATGGTGATGGTATTGCAGATGGCGCATGTGATTGTGATGGCAATGTAGAAGATTGTGCAGGCGAATGTGGTGGTTCTGCTGTTGTGGATGATTGCGGTGTTTGTGGTGGCGATGGATCTTCTTGTCAATCAACTACAGTAGATATTTTTTATTCGAGTAGTTCAGATATTTATGGATTTCAATTTAATGTAGACGGTGCTACTGTATCTGGGGCTGAAGGTGGCGCAGCTGCTGATAATGGATTCACAGTTAGTGCTTCTGCAACTGTAGTTCTAGGTTTTTCATTTACAGGATCTTATATCCCCGCAGGAAGTGGTGTATTAACTACTCTTACTGTTGAGGGAGATCCTTGTTTATCTGGATTAGTATTATCAGGTGAGGGAGGAAGTGACCTTGATGGTCAAGTTGTTGATTGTCTAACTGTTTCATATTCTGCTCCTTGTGATGATGTAGATGCAGATGGCATCTGTGATGATGTGGATGATTGCGTAGGCG
>CAYRIG010000259.1:0-2861 GCA_964424315.1 uncultured Dehalococcoidia bacterium
ATGATCTATACAAAATAGGCAACCAACTGAAACAGACAATACTAGAAACCTTAGGCTTAACAATTTCTGTAGGGATAAGCACCAGTAAATCCACTTCTAAAATAGCTTCAGATATCAACAAGCCCAATGGATTAACTGTAGTATTACCTGGAACTGAAAAAAGGTTTCTCGCTCCCCTAGATGTTGGTAAATTATGGGGCATCGGTCCCAAAACTACTGCACGTTTAAAAAGCCAGGGAATAAACACGATTGAAGATTTATCAAAATTTGAAATTGATAAGCTCTCTGTTTTATTTGGGAATCAAGCACAGCAAATGATTAAATTGGCAAATGGGGAAGACAATCGGTTGATTACATCTTTGCCAAAAAGAAAATCGTTTAGTTCAGAAGTCACTTTACCGAAAGATATATCTGATATAGACCAAATCATAGATATTATCATTCGCCTTAGTGAACAGGTTTCAGCAAATTTATCAAAGGACTATATTTTTGGTAATACAATAAAGCTAAAATTGCGATTCCACGACTTTAAAACTATAACAAGGCAAAGTAGTTCTGAATCTCCAATTAATGCAAGCGAAGATATTAGTGGGATAGCAATAAACCTAGCAAAACCAGAAATTGTTGGGAATCGTAAAATACGTATGGTCGGCGTAGGAGTGTCAAATATCGAAACTGAGTTGAGATCAAACAAATACACACAGATTAAATTCCCTGGTTTCTAAGCAAATCATAATATATAAATTTGAGTTAAATTATGTAAAAAAGTAGAATACTTAGATTCAGGGCAATATAGGAGATAAAACGTGAACACATCAAAAACTCATATTACATCCACTACGGTTAGTGAAACTAATCTCGAACCCTGGCCGATTGATAGAGCAAATATACTATCAGGGAATGCAGAAGCTCATGGAACTGTATTATGGCAATCCAAAGATAAGTTACTTTGTAATGGTGTTTGGTCATGTACAACCGGTAAATTTAACTGGGAATACACTTGGAATGAAACTTTTTACCTAACTCAAGGTAAAATGACTATTGCGATAGATAATGCTGAGAGTACTGAATATAATGCCGGAGATTTAGTATTTATCCCAAATGGCACAAATACGACTTGGACGATAATTGAACCCGTTAGAAAAGTGTTCCATTTAGAATCAGAAACCCCTTTAGAATTTTAATATTTCAAGTTAATCCCCAGCTATGGAATTTTCTAAACTCTTGTATTTTAATCCAAGAGTTAAACATCTTGTAATCATGAATAAAACAAAAGCGCACCATAACCCATGGTTGCCAAAATTACTTACCAGATAAAAAGAAGTAACCACTAACACTACCAGTGAAACAAACATACCATTTCTCATCGCTGAGGTCTGGGTAGCTCCTAAAAATATACCATCAAGTTGATAACTTACCGCAGATATTACAGGTAAGATGACAATCCAAATAAGATACGGTCCAGCATGCTCATTAACAGCTACTATATCGGTAAGTATTCCAACAATAGTGGACCCAAATATTACAAATATAAGGGCACACAAAACCCCGACAAACAAACACCAAAAAGTGGACGCTATAACGTATTCTCTAAAAAGTTTAAAATCTCTCGCACCCTTTGATTCTCCTACCAATGTTTCTGCAGTAAATGCAAAACCATCAATAAAAAAAGCCGTAAATATATGGAAGTTTAATAAAATCCCATTAACTGCTAATTGTAAATCTCCTATAGTAGAACTTCTGTTTATGAACCATAAATGACTAAGGGTTAAACATAAGGTCCTCAAAAATATATCTAGGTTAACATTGAAAAGCAGTGCGAATGAACTTTTTTTAAAAATACTTGATAAAGTTATTTTTGAGTTGATTCCTTTTATCATCGAAAAAACGATTGCTAACCCTATTGTGCACGCTATCCATTCAGATATTAAAGTACCAGCTGCAACACCACTAACTCCCATGTCAAAAACAATTACGAATATCACATCTAAAATAGCATTCAAACCATTCACAAGAAACGCCAACAATAATACGATTCGGGTTTTTTGCATTGCTATCAGCCAACCAATGACACCAAAATTCATCAACGCTGCCGGTGCACTTAAAGCTCTGATTGAAATATATAATGAAGCAGGTTCAGACACTTCTTTGCTAAGATTCAATAAAGGATCAACCAAAGGCATTATGGTACCCCTTAGCAATAAAATCAAAATCCCAAAACACAAACCTATGATGAGAGAACGTACAACAATATTGATTAATTCATCGTGATCTTTTGAACCAAATGACTGTGAAGCCAAACCCGTGGTTCCCATCCTTAAAAAAATAAAGTTGCCATATAAAAATGAAAAAATCCATGCACCAGCTGTTATAGCTGCTAAAAACTTCGCTTCGCCCATATGTCCAATAACTGCAGTATCTACCAAACCTAGTAAAGGAGCTGTGAGGTTAGATAAAATCAATGGCAAAGCAATCTGCAGAACTTTCTTGTGAGCTGATATTTTTATAATTGCATGAAACATTTCATTTATTTTTTATAAATCAATTACAATCACCAGGATTTATTTACGGCAAACTTCCTTACTTAAATATATATTTACCTTTTACATAATTGTTATACTTATTTTGAATTTTGAAACATATTTGATCGTAGTTCGCTAATCAAAATATTAACCAAAAACCAATTATTCATTAAAGGAGGCATTAAATGCCATATTATTTAACTCAATGTTCGTATACTTCAGAAGCTTGGGCTAACCAAGTGCAAAATCCTGAAAACAGATTTGAAAAGCTTAGTCCAATGCTGAGTAAATTCGGTGTTAACATAGTCCAAGCTTTTATGGCATTAGGTGAATATGATC
>CAYRIG010000260.1:0-2852 GCA_964424315.1 uncultured Dehalococcoidia bacterium
CTTTATCGTGATTCTGGCAGGAAAATCTCTAGAAGCAATGCAGATTTATTTTCATAATAATTTTGGATTGGCTAAAGCGACAATTATAGAGTCAAGAATTCGATCAATATCAAGAGTTTTTAATTTTCCAGCAGATACTAAATACAAAGCTGCTGCTCTAGCGTTAAAAGATCAATCCATGATTGAGCTCGATGAGCTGCCTAAAGAAGGAAATAATAGATTCTCTTTGGATGGCTATTTGCCTGCAGGCATTGCTATGGTTAGTTTTCTTCACTACGAATCAGGAGAAAAACTCAAGAACACATACCATTCAAACTTACCTTCTCACGAATCCAGATTGTGTTCAGTACAGAAAGGGACAACCAATGAATTGATTGAATTAATTCATCATTAGAAATATAGTATATAGTATATACTTAGCAAATGAGAGGGTGTTTGTATATTTAGGGGGGAATACTATGAAGAACAGTTATTTTGGCAAGCTATTAATTGCCATGTTTTTACTTTTAACAGGAAATATCACAACGATTACTGCAGCAGAAATTGAAGAGATTATCATTACTGCTGAAAGAAAAGTTGCGTCAGTTCAAGATACACCAGTTGCCGTTAGTGCATATGGTCAAGAACAGATTGAAATTCTACAAATTGATAATACCATCGATCTTATCAATGTAGTTCCAAACTTATTTGGTGGTAACAATACTGGATTGGGAACAGCCAATATGTATTACCTCAGAGGTCAAGGTAATGACGAATCAATTTCTACGTTTGATCCTCCAGTTGGTACTTATATAGATGAAGTCTATGTAACTCGCCAAAATGCAAATAATTTTGCATTATTTGATGTAGAGAGAATTGAGGTACTTCGTGGGCCTCAAGGAACTTTATATGGGCGAAATACTACAGGCGGAGCAATCAGTCTTGTTATGAGGAAACCAGCAGAGGAAAGAGGTGGCTTTATTGAAGCTGGTGTTGGTTCTTTTGGAAGAACCACGCTTCGTGGGTCCGTTGATATTCCAATCTCTGAGACCGTATTAACTAAATTTTCAGCTTACTCTGTGCAAGACGATGGTTATCTAAAAAATACAGTTCTAAATAAGAAGTATAACGATATGGATAAAAAAGGATTTAGAGCTGCTGCAAGAGTGCTTATCTCTGATACTACAACATGGGATGTGGCTTTGGATGTATCTGATACTTCTTCTGCTAATGTTCGGGGTGCACTAGTTGGAGATGATAGAGTTTCAACAGCGTCAGCAACACCAAACCAAGTTTTAATTGGCAGTACAGGCTTAAAATCAAATGGTTATGGTAACGATGTGGAAGCGACAAATTTTGTATCCAATTTATCATTTGCTATGGGAAATGGCACGACTAATTTTATAGTAGGAAAAAGAGATATGGAGCAGAAATTTCTACTTAATTTCCCAAATGCCCTAAGCGATGATTTCTTTGCTATCGATAATGATGGCGATCATGAGATGACTTCCGTGGAATTAAAATGGTCGGGAGACCTTGAAAATGCAAGTTTGACATATGGTGTTTATTACATGGATGAAGAAAATGTAACGGACTTTGCAGATTATCTTGATTTTGGTGCCTTGGGGATAGTTCCAGGAGGACCTGGCCAAGCAGTTTTTCAACTTGCTGATCGTGTATTATTCAATGATACCGAGAGTTCATCAATATATGCCCAAATTGACGTTAATGTAGGAAGCGGAATATTAACAATTGGTGGTCGTCATACCAGCGATGAAAAAACTATCGCCTACACAGGGGGGATAACAACACAAGCACTAGTAGATGCAGGCGTACCCATTAGACTTAAAACATCTGCGTTTACCCCTAGAATTGCTTATAAAGTTGATGTCAATGAAAATACTATGGTTTATGCTTCTGCAACAAAAGGCTTTAAATCAGGAGGTTGGAATTCAAGAGCAACGAGCGGTCCAGCTGCTGCATCATTTGGGCCAGAACAAATCTGGTCTTATGAATTTGGACTTCGGGGTGGTTACATGGATAATCGACTTCAAACGAATATTACATTATTTCGTTCAGATCTTGAGGATTTACAGACAACAGCAGCGACCCCAGATGGGCAATTTTTAACCACAAATGCTGGAGGTTTACGTAATTCAGGTATTGAAGCTGAGATTACTTTTTTGCCAAATGATAATACTCGAATGTTTTTTGCTATGGGTATTCAAGATGCAAGTTACGTAGATTTACCTCTAGGTTGCACTGCTCCAAATACAAGTTATGCAGCGTTTGATGCGGATTGTAATGCAGCTGATCCCAAGAGAACACCAGATAGTACATATACCATTGGATTTAGTGGTGATTATGAAGTGGGAGGTGGGTTCAAAATAAGTCCTTACGCTAGTGCAAGAATCATTGGGGAGAATGTCGCAGGTACTAGGCAACTTGGCCATAATAAAAGTGGGGAAACTATAGTTAATGCTGGTTTTGCTCTATCAAATGAAGGTCCTTGGACTCTTCGTATAGAGTGTAAAAATTGCGGTGATAATACTTATACAACTTCAAATTTATTTGTTCCTTACTATCCTCTACCTAAAACTTATACAGCAAATCTAAAGTGGGAATTTTAAAATAAAACATAGTATTTAATAATTGCTAGAATGATTGGCCGGTACTTGTTGCCGGTCAATTTTTTTTAAACTAATAAATTATCTTTTGTTTGTGGACATTAATTTAATCAGCTTAATTCTTTTGACTCTGTTTTCTGGTTGTATTGCAGGAATACTGGCTGGGCTCTTAGGAGTTGGTGGCGGGATCATTATTGTCCCCCTGCTCTATTATATTCTTACATTCCTAAACTATGATCAATCCAT
>CAYRIG010000261.1:0-2849 GCA_964424315.1 uncultured Dehalococcoidia bacterium
TACTCCGTGGTTAAAGCAGGGCTGGTCGCGCTGACAAAGTATCTTGCAGTTTATTGGGCAGATCATGGTATAAGAGTAAATGCTCTTTGCCCTGGTGGCATATTTGATAATCAAGACATAGAGTTTGTTAATAAATTGTCAGGCTTGATTCCTATGGGAAGGATGGCTGAACCCAATGAATATAAATCTGCAATAGTGTTCCTGTGTTCCGAAGCCTCTCAATATATGACTGGATCGTGCTTGACAATTGATGGCGGTAGGACCGTTTGGTAGATATCCAGTTAGTAGTTAGGGGTTTAGTTAAAGTTTGCTCGGCAAATAGAAAATAAATATATGGATTTCACTACTTACTTTGTATGCGGCCATTTTACTCACCTTGCTTTGTTCAAAGGGATGAGTAACTTTTTACGTTTATATTTCCCGCATATCAATCAAAAACTAATATTGTTGGATAATCCTCATCTCAATTTAGTAGATCATTCAGAGTTTACGAGTGGCTATGATGAAGTTATTGAACTGAAATATTGTGAAACAGCGCAAACTAGTAATTGGTTAAACACGTTGGCGATTAGAAATGTTAGGAAAAGGGTAGGGGATGTCAGTGAATTACTAGATCAATTATCTGGAATTAAGTTTAACGAACCTAGTATGGTTCTATTTACTGATTTAACTGACACCTCGCTAAGCTCAAGGATGCTTCTTAAGAAAATACGATCAGAAAACAAACGAGTAAAAGTATTCAGGACAGGAGGACCTCTGGATATTCAGAAAAAATATACTAATTGGGGTTTGATGTGGTTTTTAACTAATATTTATGCGCTTTTAGGAGCACCAATGGTGAAGGTTAATATGGACGGTTATATTATTTCTCACCGGAAACTTTATAGAGAAAGTAAGTATTTTGACGGATTTATTGTGTATTCTAATGAGTGGTCTACACGTAAAGATTTCATTCAACTTAAATATCCAATCATGGATGGTTTTATCAAACCTAAAAAGAATAAAAAGCCGTACATTTTGTTTATGGGCCATGCTTTAGGTCCAACTAGTCAGTTTGAGGAGATAACCGAGGAATCATACATAGAAACGACAAATCAGATTCTTTCGGTTCTTTCTGATTCTTACTTGAATCAAGATGTCGATCTTTATTACAAACCACATCCAAGAGAGGATAAGATACATTTTGAATTATCCAGATTTAAGGTTTTGAATGAACCGTTGACATCTGAGATGCTTTTTGCCAGAGACCGATCTTTGATTAAGGGTGCTTACTCAGTAGCTTCTACCAGTTCTGCAACAGCTGCGTTAATGGGAGTCAAATCGTATGCATTGTACAAACTTTATAATTATCCTGACGTTTTACTAGAAAGAGCGAATAGAAGATACGAATTTTCAGCAGTCAAAAAGCCTGTCAATATGGAGGAACTAAAAAATTCGTCAATCGAATTTGAGACGTTAAACAAATTTGATGAAAATGATGTGGATCATCTAAAAGCGGTTATAGAGAATGTTATCGCCGATGTTTCTAACATGATTAGATCAAGTGCAAGGGATTAATTCATTGAAAAATGAAAACAGAAAATTGAATAAGACCGAATTGATTAATAACTTATATAAAAGCCTATATAGAATCCGTACTATTGAAGAGAAAATAGCATTAATATATCCAACTGATCAAATTAAGAGTCCGGTACATTTATCCATCGGACAAGAAGCTGTGACTGTTGGTGCATGCGCAGCATTGTTTGAGGCGGATATTGTATTTGGAACTTACAGAGGGCATTCATTATATTTAGCAAAAGGGGGCGATTTGAATGGGATGATGGCTGAATTGTATGGCAAGTCCACTGGGGTGGCCGGAGGAAAGGGTGGATCAATGCATTTAGTTGATACTAACCGGGGTATTATGGGCATGTCTGCAGTTGTTGCTACCACTATTCCCCAGGCAGCCGGATATGCATATGCATTTAAGATAAGGAAGCAGAATAATATCGTTGCAAGTTTTTTTGGGGACGGTGCTACGGAAGAAGGCGTATTCCATGAAACATTGAATTTTGCAGCCTTAAAAAAATTGCCAATGATTTTTGTGTGCGAGAATAATCAATATGCTGTTTTAAGCCACCAGAATGAACGTCAGTCTAATACTAATATTGCTGAAAGAGCGTCTGTATATGGTATGCATTCGGAGAAAATCGACCAAAACGACGCTTACACAATATATGAAAAAGTTAACTGGGCCAGGAATCAAATCATAGAAAAAGGTAGAGGGCCCTTCTTTTTTGAATGTATGACAGAAAGATATAGAGAGCATGTTGGTCCAAACGAAAGAGATGATATTAAAACACTGTCTGCTGAGATAGTTGATCCATTACAACAACTTTCTAAATTAGTGAGCTCTGATTTTAAGCAGGATGTTTCTAAAGAAGTTGATTTAGAGTTAAAGCAAGCAATAAATTTTGCAGAAAAAAGTGCATTTCCTGCGAATGAATCCCTCTATCAGGATGTATATGCCTAAATCAAACATTAGCGCTAGATCTATAAGTTATGCCGCGGCAATAAATGAAGCCACCAGGCAGTTAATGTCTCAGGACGAATCCGTATTTGTTTTAGGGATAGGGGTCGATGACCCAAGAGGCATATACGGAACCACTAGTAATTTATCTAGTGAATTTGGCCAAGATCGAGTTGTAAACATGCCACTGGCCGAAGACGCAATAACCGGCATAGCTAGTGGATCATCCATGGCGGGTATGAGGCCGATAGTGGTACATGAGCGGATGGATTTTATGCTGCTTGCGATGAATCAATTGATTAATGTGGCTGCAAAAAGTCATTATATGTTTGGAGGT
>CAYRIG010000262.1:0-2831 GCA_964424315.1 uncultured Dehalococcoidia bacterium
CTACAAAACCTACACCTTGAATCATTAAGTACTTCCATGAGACACCCGTCATGAAATCGGATATGGCCCACGGCAGCAACGCTATGACTCTAAGTACAGCTCTACCTTTAAACGCTTCATTTAGAACAAGCGCCATAACTAGAGATAAGAAAACAGATAATAAAACGCCTTCTAATCCATATTGCAAAGTTTTAAGAATTGAATTTTGTATTGATGGATCAGTAACGGCTTGAATATAATTGTCAGCTCCAACAAACTCCATTTGAATTTTGCCTTTTCTGACTTTAAAACTATTCATACCCAAATAAAAAGAGTAAGAAAGGGGGTAGATTACCATCGACAATAGTATGATAGCTACTGGAATGGTAACCGCTAGTGCGAATTGTTTATCACTTAAAGGTTTGCGCTTATTTATCTTATATTTTGAAGACATTTTTAACGCATACCCATAAGTCGATAATTATTTTTAGACGTATTAATGACTAAGTCTATGCATATTCTGCTTGTAGTGTGAATGCATCTTCTCGTAGACGATCAATTAAATCTTCTAGAGATAGGTCACCTTGTAGGTAAATTGGGATGTTATCAGTACATGAAATCATCCATTCATTACTCCAAAGTGCTCGTGTGCCTTCAAACCAACCAGTTGTTGCTAAGACGTCACTCATTGTTTCCAACTCAGTTTCTGGATCATAGAGATAAGGTGTCCATGCAGCTTTTAGTTCGTCAGCAGTGTTTGCTGATTTATAGCCACAGTGTGCAGAAATACCTGAATCTCGTGCGATTCTAAGACAGTGATTTGCACGGCCTTCGATATCGTAGTATCCAAACCAAGTAAGCATACCTTCAACTCGTTTACGTAGTAACGCATTGTCTTGGATATCCCGAGCTAAGTAACCTTGTTGTACAGCGTAGCCCCAACCATGATCTTTTGGAGGAACAACTGAAGTAGCAGGTCTACCATCTGGGAATATAGTCTTAGAGAAGTTAGCATCGTTCCAACCTCTAAGCATGTATAACCACCATTTACCGTATAAGAATTCACCGGTAGCATACATTCCGTCAATATCTGAGTCACTAGTCATACTGAGAATACCTCTTGGAATTTGATTTTTATCGTATAATCGTTTCCAATCTTTTAAGGTTTCAGCAGCTTCACTGTTGATATCAAAGTTAACTTCGAATCCTGGTGCAGATTTGAATAATCCGTTTTCACCAGCACGATTAAGTACTTCACCAACATAGCCTTGACTAATACCCCAACCTGGGAATGCAATATACCACAATGGTATCAATGGTTGACTAATGCCTTTTTCTTGTGCAGTGTCAACTTGTGCATATAATTCAGCATAATTAGCAGGCATGTCATCTCTTAGTCCGACTGTTTCAGCTAATACTTCATTTTTTTGCACACATCCAAGGGATGATTGATAATATGGAATACCAATGTAATTATCATCAAGTGTTGTATATGTTCTTACGAATGTTTCATAACCAGAGTCAATAATATCTTGTCTGATAGTATCTATATCCCATAAGTTATATTCGTGTTCTTCAATGTCATCAAAGTTACGGATAAGACCTGCACCCCACATTCGGTGAGCAAAGTCTGGTGTAGTATAAGCCATATCAAGGTCTCCACCAAGTAATTTGACTTCTAATACTGAGAAGTAATCTGTAGTGACTGTTTCTAGATTAACATTTTCATTAAGTTGGTCCATATAAATATTTACAGAAACTTGAACTTGATCTGGTCTGAAAGGCCAAATAACAAAGGTCATTGGTTCTGTAGGTCTAGGTTCACTTCTAGCCCTCTTAATTGCAGCTTTATCTGTAATTTTCTCGGCAGCAACAGTTTGAACAACTGTTTCTGCTTGTTGAGTTACAGTTTGAGCAGCGGCAGTAACTGTTTGCGCAGCTTGCGTAACAGTCTGTGCAGCAGCTGTTTGAGTAACAGTTGCAGGAGCAGCAGCCGGTGCAGCGCCTTGGTTAGACATTGCATAGGCAGCACCACCGATAACAGCTATTGCAGCTATACCAGCAGCAGCTTTTCCTGCAGTACTTAAAGCAGCTCGTCTATTCATTTGTTTTGCAGCATATTCAGCTGCGATTTTATTCATACTATTCTTTTCGGAATTTGTCATGTTAACAAATTAATATCCTCTTATTGTTTATATAGTTTACGAAAGTTAAGTAAGAATCAACTATTATTAACTGAAGGATAATATATTAAGAGAAATTCATCATATAAAGGAACAATGAATTATAAAAACATGATTTTAACAAAATTAATATTAACTTCCAAGTAAGACAATAATCTATGAGTAGATTAAAAAACAAAATTTGTATAGTTACAGGATCTGGTTCAGGAATAGGAAAAGCTTCAGCCCTTTTACTAGCTGAAGAAGGTGCGAAAGTTGTTGTAGTTGATTTAAATGAAGATAACGCTAAAAGTACAGAAAAAGAAATTAATAGCTCCAATGGCGAAGCAATTTCATTAAAAATTAATGTAGCAGATGAAAACGAAGTAAAAAACATGATAAATAAAACAATAGAGAAATTTGGTAAAATCGATATATTACACAATAATGTAGGAATAGTACCACCAAACGATTCAATATTTGATTTAAGTGGTGATGAGTGGACGAGAGCAATTAATATAAATTTAAAAAGCGCGTTTTTATGCACTAAATATGCAGTTCAAAATATGATAGAAAACAAAACAGGGAATATAGTTTATACCGCATCAATAATTGGAATAATTGGAGAGCCAGGTTCAAGTCAACTATCATATGCAATTTCTAAAGGAGGAATAATGGGTATGGTGAAAC
>CAYRIG010000263.1:0-1779 GCA_964424315.1 uncultured Dehalococcoidia bacterium
ACAGCAACCAATTTTTGACTTTCCACCAATCCACTTTTAAAACCATTGTTTTTCAACTTTTGTCCTAGGATAGATTTAATTGCCAATTTAACTAAAGGAACTCCTGTGACTTTCGAAATAAATGGCACTGTCCTGCTTGATCTTGGATTTACCTCAAGAACATAAACTTTAGTATCCAAATTTTCAATATCAGAATCCACTCCTTGGGCCTTGAAAGAACGGTAAGGATGCCCTCCTAAAACAACGAATTGAATATTGATTAATCCATTTGTATTTAATGCTAAAGCAATTTTTTCTGTGTAATCTACAATAGTTTTAATTTCTGCATCAGACAAAGTTTGAGTCGGATAGATAGCTAAAGAATCTCCACTATGAACACCTGCTCGCTCTACATGTTCCATTATTCCAGGGATAACAACTGTTTCTCCATCACATACAGCATCAACTTCAACTTCTCTTCCCTCAAAATATTTATCAATCAATATATCTCTTCCAGAAGCTATTTCCAGTGCACTATTGAGAAATTTAGTCAATTCAACATCATTTTGTACAATTTCCATTCCTCTACCACCCAAAACGTAACTCGGTCTAACTAAAACTGGATACCCAACATCATTAGCAACATTTATAGCATCACGAACATTAGACACTGCTGAACCCGGAGGGTTGGGTATGCCAATATCAGATAAAAAATCTTCAAATAAATGTCTGTCTGATGCAACATCAATAGACTCGGCACTAGACCCAAGTATTGGCACATTAACTTCGTCTAAAGATTGAGAAAGGTTTATTGCAGTTTGACCACCAAACTGCACAACAACTGGGGTAAGTGAATCATTCCCATTCGATTCATTATCTATAATATCTCGAACACTTTCATCATCAAGAGGTTCAAAATACAACCTATCACTTGTATCAAAATCCGTCGAAACAGTTTCAGGATTCGAATTAATCATTATGCTTTTAAATTTATCTTCTTGCAAAGCCCAGGCTGCATGAACAGAACAATAATCAAATTCTATACCTTGCCCAATCCTTATTGGTCCACTACCAATAACAATTGCTTTCTCCCCACCTAATGGTATCGCTTCATTTTCTTGCTCATAAGTACTATAGAAATAAGAGGTTGTAGCCTCAAATTCACCCGCACAAGTATCTACCATTTTATAAACCGGCTTTATTCCTAAACTGATTCTCAGATTTCTTATTTCTTCTGATTTCAAGTTTGAAAGTTTTCCTAAAATCGCATCAGACAACCCAAATCTTTTAGCACGTCTTAGCAATTCATCATCTAAGTTTCCATTAACAATCTCTTTTTCAATAGAGACTATTCGTGCGAATGATCTTGTAAACCACGGATCAATACCTGTCTGCTTAGATAATTCATCTGGTTTTGTTTGTAATCTCAAAGCCTTCATCACAGCCCACATCCTTTCATCAGTTGGACCCAAAGAAATTAGTGATCCCACGTGACTACTAAATTTGTTAACGGCATTGACATTAGAATTGGATGGCTCCCATAACATAGACCTCCCCGTAATTTCCAAAGATCTGATAGCTTTCATAAAAGCAGCTTCAAATGACCGCTCAATCCCCATAACTTCGCCTGTTGCTTTCATCTGCGTTCCAAGACTTCTATCTCCTTCAGCAAATTTATCAAATGGCCATCTTGGTATTTTTACCACACAGTAATCCAAGGATGGTTCAAATGAAGCTAAAGTACTACCAGTAACTTGATTGTCAATTTCGTCCAACCTCTTCCCACAAGCGATTTTTGCA
>CAYRIG010000263.1:1789-2825 GCA_964424315.1 uncultured Dehalococcoidia bacterium
TAGCCAGTAGCTTTACTCGCTAACGCCGAACTCCTACTTACTCTTGGGTTTACTTCTATTACATAATACTCTGGATCATCTTCAGATACATTATTAAGAGCTTTTGAAACTAAATTTGACGGCTTTAAAGCAAGTTGCACATTACAACCTCCTTCAACTTTTAGGGACCTTATAATTCTTATGCTAGCCGACCTCAACATTTGATATTCTTTATCTGTTAAAGTTTGGCTTGGAGCTACAACTATACTATCCCCAGTATGAACTCCCATGGGATCTATATTTTCCATATTGCAAATCGTTATACAATTATCAGATCCATCACGCATGACTTCATATTCGATTTCTTTCCAACCAATCAATGATTTTTCAATCAACACTTGACCTATTGGACTAGCCGAAAGACCATTGCTTACAATATCTTGAAATTGATCCTCAGTATAAACAATACCTCCTCCAGTTCCACCCAGAGTATATGCAGGTCTTACAACCAATGGCATACCAATTTCTTTCTTTAATACCAATGCCTCTTCTATGTTGCTTACAGTCTTACTCAAAGGAACCGGTTCAGCGATTTCAACAAGCATTTCCCTGAACAATTCCCGGTCTTCCGCCATTTTAATCGTTTCTACTGAAGTTCCCATCAAATCTACATGATAGGTTTCAAGAACTCCTGATTCATCAAGGTCTACAGCTAAATTCAAAGCTGTTTGACCACCAAGAGTTGGTAAAATCCCATCAGGCTTTTCTATTGAGATAATTCGAGATATTACTTCAACTGTAAGCGGTTCAATATATATCTTGTCAGCGATATCTTCGTCGGTCATTATGGTTGCCGGGTTAGAATTAACCAAAATTGTTTCAATTCCCTCTTCTCTCAAAGATTTACACGCCTGGGTGCCAGCGTAGTCAAATTCAGCAGCTTGTCCTATGACAATAGGGCCTGAGCCGATTACCAAAACTTTTGAATATATTGATTTGTCCAATCCCATACTAATACCAACCTAATTTATAATACTTGTACATTTTTTATTAAATC
>CAYRIG010000264.1:0-2823 GCA_964424315.1 uncultured Dehalococcoidia bacterium
ATGATTCGATGTTTTTGATTCATAATCTATGGAATCCAACTACAATAATTGGAATGGGTGGCCAAGGAGCCGAGACTTTGAAGGATACTTGGGGTGGCATTAGTATTCAAGAATTAATTTCACAGGGTGTATATCCCGAAGTTCGACAAGCGATTATTGGACAAATGCATGAAGCTCTCAGTGATGGTGGTGTAGAACCGAATTCACCAGATGCCGTAAAGTGGCACCATCTTGCTTTCAAGAGTGCCTTCCATAATGGTAGAGGTGGAACTCGCTCAGCAGTTTATCTTCGGCCATTTATGCAACAAGCGATTTTTACGGTTTCAGTATCCAAACAGAACCCATTCAAAAATAAAGGTCGCTCAGGGCCAGGTATTTGTCATGATTTACTAATTTTATTGGATCCAGTTCTTGCAACTCATCGTTATGAAAGTGCTGAGAAGAACATTACACTTGAATATGCAAATAAAAGGTTAGAAGAGTTAGGGGGGAATACCATGGGGTTTGATGAAGAACAGGAGTATATTGTCTATGGTTCAATAAACGAAGTCGTTAGCGGCCCGCCAAATTGTTTCATGGGATTGGTTGATGATTTCCACTCCCAAAGTGACGATTCTCGAATATTACTACAAAACCGAGTTACAGAGGTGTGGGAAAAATTACAAGATCGTGATTTGAGACGAACTTACAAGCACCTTTACAGGGAATCGATAGAACATCTTGATTCCGAAGCTCCACTTTCTTCTGCAGGAGTATATTCCGCTCGTATTTGTTCATTATTACTTGTTGATGAATCTGAGTTAACAGATAATTATCAAAATCTAAAATAAATGAAATCAATCGTTTCAGCGGGCCTCAATAGGAAAGTCGCAGTCAATAAAATTCCACATGAAACACCCCATATCAAAGGGTTCTGTTTGGCCAACCAATGTTTCAGACCTCCTATTTTGCCACTGAATCCATGCATCAAAATGAATATCGCCACCAATCCAAACGTCATTAATTTGATTTCAGGCAGCGCCTCGATGAATTCAGTCGAATCCCAACGGGCATCGATTCCGATGAATGATTTGAGTGATCTCCACATCATATCTGTATCCTCTACTCTGAACACCAACCAAGTCATGAAAACAAAGTATTGCGTGACAATCCAACTTCCAATCAACATTAGTTTGGGCGCTGAATCAAAGGTTTTCTTTACGGCATTGATTTGGATTAGGCCTCGGTGTGCAAGCAAAAGAATACCATGCATTGCCCCCCATAGAACAAAATTCCACGATGCTCCATGCCAAAGCCCACCAAGCAACATCGTCCCCATTAATGCGAAAATCAATACGCGCGTTCCACCACGACTTCCGCCGAGAGGAATGTATAGGTAGTCACGTAACCAAGTTGAGAGAGAAATGTGCCATCTCCGCCAGAAATCTTGTGGAGAACTTGCTGCATATGGTGATTTAAAGTTCTCCGGCAATTCAATTCCGATTAGATGCCCAGAACCAAGGGCGATGTCAGTATATGCTGAGAAGTCACAATAAATTTGAATTCCAAAACAGAGTGCACCCCACCAGACTAACCCCATATTGTCTAAGGGAACACCTTCAGCAAAGATTGCATTTGCATGAAGGGCAACATTGTCTGCAATAATTAATTTCTTTGCGAGGCCGTAAATGATGAGAGTTAATCCCAAGCGGAACCTGTGTGGATTGGAACTCACGGGTTTTTGGATTTGTTTCAAGAAGTGCTGCGAACGCACAATCGGTCCTGCAACAAGTTGAGGGAAGAAGGCTGCATAGCAAGCAAAGTCAATGAATCGCTCGTATGGCCCATGCTTCTCTCGATAGATATCAATGGTGTAAGACATTGTTTGGAATGTGTAAAATGAAATTCCAACAGGCAACAGCAATCCGAACGTATCCAATTCGGGTGCGCCACCGAATCGTAGGCTGGCTAAATTCCAAGTCTCAATAAGGAAATCAAGGTACTTGAAAATAGCCAACAATCCAAGATTGACAGTAAGACTTCCAATCAACCAGCGTTTCCGACTCTTTTGTTCATCACTTGCCTGAATCTTTTTTCCTGCGGTCCAATCTACTAGTGTTGAAGTGAGAAGCAATAGAATGTGCCAGCCAGATGCTAGCCAGAAAAATATGTAACTCATTGTGAGCATCATCAAAATTTGAGTATCGCGTTTTTCCCTTCCAATGAAAAGAACGAGTACCACTACAATGGGTAGGAATATAGTGTAATATTCGGGAGTAACAAAGTCCATACAATCACCTATTCATTCAGGACCTGATCAATGACGGGTGCCAATCGGTGACAGAATTCTATGCGCCCTTGTTGTAGCCAGTTATTTTATTTTTTTAGAGCTATTTCTATGGATTTATTAACCCAATCCTTCAATTTATCTTTATCCTCTAGGACGTCAATAGGTGTTTCGAAGAAAGGTAGTTTTTTCGAATTGTTCTTACCAATAGCGTATTGTACCATTCCAAGTTTTTCAAAGTCTGCTTGATTACTGTCGTCAACTTTAAGCCAAAATTTATCATACTTTATTTTTCCGAAAATTTCACCTTGCTGTACAAGTGCTAATGAACCAAATACATTTTTTGTATCGAACTCACCGATGCCTTGCAGTTGGTCAAAAACAAAATTTACAAATTCTTCATTCATCAGAATCACTTAATCATCTTGAGTCTCAACATCCGATGGTTTACCTGTAAGGATCCCTCGAAGGCGTGCATTATCTGATTGTAGCGCATCGAAGATATCATAATTCACACCGAGTTCCTTCGCGAGTACACGAAGAGCATTGGAATCCTT
>CAYRIG010000265.1:0-2803 GCA_964424315.1 uncultured Dehalococcoidia bacterium
ATTTACGCCAATAAACTCAAATGCATTAATTACTATTTCTCCAAGGATTTTGCCTGCTTGTATATGAGAATCCAAACCATCATTATCCCAACGCTGCGTAGCATATACCACCATGTCAGCCGATGAATGTACCGAAATCCCGAAAGTCTTTATAAGTTCAATTGTACCGGCATCCACACTGGATAATTTAGGGAGTTCAGCAAAGGGAGAATATTCCATAGCAATATTTGACTTGGCTTTTAACAAATTTTGCAATTTGTTTACCATGTCACTTCTTCCTACAAATATTTCTTTATGCAAATCAATTTCTGAAAATTGACCAAAGTCTACATAATTTACTAATAATTCAGGTCTGCCTGAAACGGGAATCCACAGAAAAATTGGTCTTGTTACATTTCCCTTTGCTCCTAAAATCTCAGACATCACATTGTTGCTACCTTTATAATCGTATATAAGCCAGCCATCCAATTTAGATTTTTTCATAAAATCAAGAGCGTCTTGAATTATGGTGTTGATTGCCATCGTTTCTCCTAAACCCACTTGTGAAACAACTATTAATATTAATTGTCAGGTAAATTGTTTACCTTTAATACGATTTTGGTAAAATGATACCCTAGACTTGAGTTGTAACCATCATACTATATTGTAACGGGATTATTTATTTGACTAAACTCATAAACAAAGTAATGACGGCGAAGGAAGCTGTAGAAAAATATGTTTCTGATGGCGATATTGTAGGAATAGGTGGTCAAAGCATTGGCCGATGTAGTATGGCACTGTCCCATGAAATCATACGGCAGAACAAAACCGACTTAACACTTGTTGGATGCAACATGGCTATGCACATGGATTTAATGGTTGGGGCAGGAGCGGTAAAAAAAACAGAATCAGGAACCGGTAATTTAGAGAGATACGGAACGGCTTTTCAGTGGAGGAAAGCAATAGAACAAAAAAGTATAGAAGTTGAGGACTATAGTCATTTGTCTATGTCTCTTCGTTTTTTAGCGGGTTCATTGGGACTGCCATTTATACCCACTAAAAGCATGCTAGGAACAGATTTAGCTCAACAAGTTTCTAATAATATATTGAAAACCAAAGACCCATGGAATTCCAACAAATCAGTACTCCTTCTAAAAGCGTGTAATCCAGACGTATCTATAGTGCACGTACAAAAAGCAGACAGTTTAGGAAATGCGATTATAGAAGGCTTTAGTACTCATGAACCCGAAATGATAAAAGCTTCTAAATCGGTTATTGTAAGTTGTGAAAAATTAATAGATACAGAGATTATAAGACAAAATCCAGAAATGACATCAATTCCTTATATATTTGTTGATGCAGTTGTACTGCAGCCTTGGGGAGCATATCCAACATCTACATATAAATTTTACGAACATGACGAACCTCATATCAAACATTATCAATCAATAGCTAAATCTAATGAATCAGAATATAAAAAATATCTCGAAGAATACATTTACGGTTGTCCTGACTTCGACAATTATTTAGGAAAGGTAACAACACCTGAAAATCTCAATTCTCTTGCTGAATCTATGCATTCTGTATCCTGATAGAAACATGACACTAACACCAAAAGCAACTTTAAAAGAAATGATGGTAATTGAAGCTTCGAAATTTATTTCGAACGGAGATACAGTGATGGTTGGAACTGGAATGCCCTTTGTTGCCAGTATTTTCGCACTTAAAAGTCATGCTCCAGAAATGTGCTTCGTAGTTGAAACTGGAACTATAGCACCTGAAGTTATTCCAATACCAATTTCAGTATCTGACCCCAGAGTTATGCATCGAGCAGTAAAGCTTGGATCCTTATTAGATGCCCTTGGAGGTATATTGCACAGGGGAATAGCAGATATTGGTTTTCTAGGAGGTGCTCAAATCGATAAATTTGCTAACGTTAATTCAACCTTGATTGGTGATAAAAAAAATCCGAAAGTCAGACTTCCAGGCAGTGGAGGGGCGAACGACATAGCATCTCATGCAAAACAAATCCTAATAATAGCTCCGCACGAAAAAAGAAGGTTCCCAGAAAAATGTGATTACATAACAAGTCCTGGATATCTCGATGGTCCTGAAGGAAGAGTAAAGGCAGGTCTGCCCGCTGAATATCCCGACATTTCAGTAGTCACTGATTTAGCAATAATGAAAATCAATAAATCTATGGGCATTTTGGAAATCACACATACAATGCCTGGAATTTCGGTGAATGAAATTATCGATAATACGGGATTTGAACCATTGGTTTCCAATAATGTACAAATCGTTCCTGTACCGACAGAGGGCGAATTAGACTTGTTGAGAAATAAAATAGACCCTGATGGAATATACGTATAACATTATCGGCTTCCCCACCTAGCAAAAGCCTCACTATATTCATCAGTAGTGTTTAAATCCAAACGAACTAATGGCTCTTGCATTTCAACTTTATTTATCTTGTCTTTGTATTTCTCAGTTATCAACCTTATCCCAGATGATGTCTCTGAAATAAGCATAAGTTCCTCTCTAAGAATGGATGAGAATATTATAGGATGGCCGCCTTTGCCATCAAAACTTGGATATGTAATAAGATAATCCGAAGATGAATGCTGATAAAGCAACTGATTGATAATCGCACTGTTCCTAGGTTGGTCTACACCAAGAATCATAATAGACGTTGTGTCAGTTGATACAAACTTCATTCCCTCAGTAATTGATGTTGCTCTACCGCTGGCAAACTTATTGTTTAGCACAACTGAAGCCTTGGAGTTTTTTATATAAGGGATAATTGATTCGTAGTTATACCCTA
>CAYRIG010000266.1:0-2788 GCA_964424315.1 uncultured Dehalococcoidia bacterium
CCTATGAAGGTTCAGAAATTACTAAATTGGGTATATCCCCTGAATAACCAATTATGATTGATATCATTAAAGAAAAACCCTTCATCGGCTTGATTATAACTCTTGTAATTGGAGTTGCTATAGGACTTATCCTTTCTTTTACTTTGCTCTCTTCTAATGATGGGGCGTCAAATAGTATTGGGTCTGTTTTCCTATTGGCTAGTGGTAGTGCAGAAACTGGTTCCGCAGGATACACAAGATCAGGGATTCAAGCATGGGAGCAAAATCTGCCTCTTACACTAAAGGAAGCTAGCAATCTCAGGTGGAAAAAAGAAGTCAGTTGCGTGCCGGGTGTTGGTTATTACAGCAGAAAAAATGCTGCGAAAAGCGCTGCCCCTGAATCTTATTCATTAATCTTTGATAGTAAAGACAAAGTAATAGGCATCTATTTTTATAGTGAAAATCAACAGGGCTCTCCTTGGCAGCAGTTGCAAGCAACTGGTCCCTTCGCCTATCCTCACTGGGGACTTCATATCTTCTTTCAAGATTCCTCTAATGCTTGTGGGTAAATCCTAAATCAGACATTTCCCTATTACAGAGTGTATTCGAAACCAAAGATTCACTATCTTAAACATTAAGAAACTTCAAGGAATTAAATGATGAAAAAAAGAACCATCTATTTCAACGATGCCCGTCACTACTACTTGTTCGTATTTGAACCACCGATGGACCTGCAAGATGCCTGGGTACCTATAGATGAATGTGCAGGAACTTCTGTCAATACATTTGTTTATGGCGTATCGAGAGCTGATGGTTTATTTTATCCATCTAAAACCAGTATGAGATTTGGAGAAGATATACGCCCTTTCAAACAAAATGCATATTACAGGGTATGGCATAATATGCAAAGTCTTATTGATAGAGGTTTAGATCCACTACAAGTATTGATAGACAGGGCGCATGATAAACAGATGGACTTTTTTGCAAGTTTGCGATTGGGTGCTTATGGAGGAATGGACCCCGCACACAGTGTTACAAATGGAGGTAGAGGATGGGTAAATCCAGAAATTAGAAACAAAATATTTGACATACTTTCAGAATTAACTCTTAATTACAATACCGATGGAGTAGAATTAGATTTTGCCGCTCCTCCCGGCGGTGGCCCCCGATGCTTACGAGAAGAAGATGTACCTCAATACACCGATATGATTACCGAATGGGTAGCTTCAGTTTCGCAAATGGCAAAAAATAGAAGACCTGATAAAGCAGAAGTAGGAGCTAGAATTTATCCTACAAAAGAATTAAACATAAACCATGGATATGACATCGATACTTGGCTATCTCAAGGTTATATAGATTATGTAACCCCTATGCTTTATGCACACAACCTTATTGACACAAATAAACCTATAGAATGGCTAGTTGACATAGCACACAACCATGATGTTTCTGTATACCCAATGCTTGAACCTTACTATAACAGAGAACAAAGACCTCAGCATACCAGAGAATGGGCAACTCCTGAAATGTTAAGAGCGACGGTCAGTAACTACTGGGACATGAATGTTGATGGCATATACACTTATTTCCTTAAATGGCCTCTTGGGAACCAGGAACGGGAAATCCTTACAGAATTATCTGATCCAGACTTAATTTTAGAAAAGGATAAACATTACATAATTGATAGGGCTACTGAAACTTCTGAGAGTGTTGGATATGAAACTAAATTACCTATAAAAATACCCAGGATTCATGAATCTATTACAAAGTCTCTAACATTCAACCTATCTGACGATTTCGAGAATAGAAAACAACGTATTTCAAGTATTACGCTAAAGATACATATTGGAGAACTTGTAAGTGACGACAGGTTACAAATATTACTTAATGGCAATTCTTTAGAATCCGAACATTGTAAACGATATTCATCTAACGAGATATCAGCTTATCATGGGCAATGGCTAGAATTTAATTTGTCCGAAATTCGACCAATAAAAGGGTCTAATAAATTAGATATCACTCTGATTTCTCACCCAGTTGATTTAGTGAGCACTTTGGTTATAGAAGACATTGAGGTAGTGGTTAAATATAACTACTATTCATCAAAATTATAATAAATATTCTATTAGGGCATTCTATTCATTTATAACAGACAATTAATTAAAAAATTAATCTTAACGATTAAAATATTTGTCTTCCCAATCTACCCATTCAGCTATACCACTGTCTTTTACTGTCTGTTTATAAGCCTTGATATATTCCTCTGAAAATGCAACTTGCGAAGGAAAATGCGGGCCAGTATTCATGCCAAGGGATTCCAAGCGTAATCTAGCTCCTGGTCCTTCTCCCATCCCGCCCACAGATAAGTCACCAGTTTTTGCGTATCTAAGTGGAGGATCAACATTCATCTTCAATTCTAATTCGTCAAATTCCTCGTATCTCTCCTCTTTGATTAATTGAAATTTATGAAGCGAAAGACGAGGTGCAACATTTACCAAAAAATCGGTGAACCCAGTAGCCCCCAATTTATATCCAATAGACATGATACTGCCATTACTTATGAAATTAATATTTTTGGAAAACAAACGTATCATGTTCATATAATGTTGCACATTTGTACTAGACCACTTTAATCCAACAAAATGTTCTATATCCAAAAATCGCTCTATCAATCCGGCAGAAAAATTATAACCGCCAGGCATTCTCCAAGGAGTATTGTATGCCATTATGCCAACACCAGAATTATCACTTATATATTTATAATGTTCAAAAATCTCATCTTCAGTGGGTTGCATATATCGAGGTGGTG
>CAYRIG010000267.1:0-2777 GCA_964424315.1 uncultured Dehalococcoidia bacterium
CTCCAATTCTTAAGCATATTACCGACAATGAATATTCATCTGAAAAATGCCTGCCAATGGCTTCTCCCCATACTTTCGATGCACCATATATTCCTTTAGGCCATACATCAGTTGGTGGGATCATTTTCCAAGGAGATTTGATTTTGTTGTATTCGCCTTCAGTCAGCCAGTTATAAGGTTCCTCATTATCCCAGCCACGAGCTGCATCTCCCGAACTAGCAAAAATCACTCTTTTTACACCTTGGATTCTACTTGCTTCATAGATATTGTAAGTTCCTTCCAGGTTAGTTTTTAACATAGAATCCCACGATGCTCCAGGTAATTGAGCTGCCAAATGAACCACAATATCGATGCCGTCAAATGCTGCGGTCACCTTTTTTAGATTATTTATATCAGCTTGAATACAATTAACGTTTTGCAGTTTAGATCGGTTTAAAGCTGTTAATTGATAGTCGGAATTGTTTTTTAGATTGTTATAAACAAGCTGTCCGATCAAACCGCTCATGCCTGTGACCAATATTCGTTTCATGTAACATTCCTGTGGTTTTTAAGCTATCCTCTACCAATATAAAGCTGGCCAATAGGTAAAACCGTTGTGTCAAGCATGTTTACTTCGGGGGGCATGGCAGCCATGGTTAAAGCAGCTTCAGCAATAGCAGTAGTATCCATCATTGGTTCCTGATGCATGCTTCCTGCACTTTCATCTCTCCATTCTGTTAAAACATTACCTGGATTAAGGCAACCTACAGAAATACCATGAGCCCTACCCTCCAAAGCTGAGCTTTTTGTTAGACCAATCAATCCGTGTTTAGATGATGTATATGGAGCAGAATTCATTCTTGGCATTTGACCAGAAATACTTCCTATATTAATAATCCTGCCATTTTTTTGAGGCTTCATCATTTTGAAAGCTTCTCTAGTGCACAAAAATACTCCAGTCAGATTGACAGTTATGGTTTTAGACCAAGTTTCTAATGACAGATCTTCAATAGACCCTCCATCAAATATGCCAGCGTTGTTAACTACAACATCAAGTTGGTTATATTTTTGTTTTGTGATTTCAAATAGATTTGTAATATCTTCTTCTCTAGAAACATCGGTTTGTACAACAGTGGTTTCATTATTTTTATTAAGTTCATTAGCTAATTCATCTAGTTTTTCTAATCTGCGAGCAGCTAATATTAACTTTGCTCCCTCGCTAGAAAAAGATTTAGCGATTTCTTTTCCTATACCTGAACTTGCGCCAGTTATTATGCATACCTTACCTTCTAATTTACCCATTTATTAGTTACCTCTTTCAAACAGAATATGGTTCAATAATTTTAATAGATTATTAAACCGCTAGATAGAGCATTGTATTTTTATTGAATGCTAACACCAAACTTGATTATAATGTATCTATACTGATAACTCTAATCTATAAGGGTGCCATTAATATTTATTTAAGTGTCCTTTTGAAGCTGTTGTCGATGCGTATGTTTTGATTAAATCAAAGATATAATTAGCTGGAGGAAGCTATAGATGACCTATATAATTGCCGAACCTTGTGTTGGAGTAAAAGATGCAACTTGCATAGATGTATGTCCAGTGGATTGTATTTATGCAGATGATGAAGATGATATGTATTATATACATCCTGAAGAGTGTATAGATTGTGCTGCATGTGAACCAGTTTGTCCTGTCACTGCTATTTTTGCTGAGGAGGATGTTCCGGCAGAATGGGATAGCTATACAGATTTAAATTATAAATACTTTGATGTAGAGAGATAGTCTCTTGCGACCCAATATCTGAATTGAGGTTTTGGAGAAGATAGAACATCTTAGTCCAAAAATCATATAGGCATTGAATGGAAACAATTTAGGACTCCGTTCAATCACAAATTAGTTGGTTGGTATGGAGTGAGATTCCTGTGAGTAATGATAGTAATTTATCAGATTTGATTTCAAAGAAAATCATAAACACTTCATTCGGAAATTATTCATTTTATTCAATACGAGCTCTTGAAGAAGCTGGACTAATAGATATAAATAAAACTCCTTATTCTATTAGAGTATTATTGGAAAATGTTATTCGTAATTCAGATGGTGGTCCAGCTACTATTGATCATGTGAAGTTGGTATCTTCATGGAGACCGGATAATAAACCAGCAAGTGAATTTCCATATATGCCAGGTAGAGTGGTTTTACAGGACTTTACTGGAGTGCCTGTAGCTGTAGATATTGCTGCAATGAGAGATGCGGTAGCGGTGTTGGGGGGAGATGCATCTATTATAAATCCCATTGTCAGGTCAGATATGGTTATAGATCATTCAGTACAAGTCGACCATTTTTCTGTTGCTAATGCTCTTAATCTAAATATAAAAAAAGAATTTGAAAGAAATACAGAAAGATATCAATTGCTGAAGTGGGCTCAAAATGCCTTCGATAATTTCAATATTGTTCCACCTGGCACTGGTATAGTTCATCAAGTCAATTTGGAATATCTTGCCGAAGTAGTTCTTAGCAACAGTAAGGGTCAAACTGCATTGGCTTATCTTGATACATGTGTCGGTACAGATTCTCATACCACAATGGTTAATGGATTAGGTGTATTAGGATGGGGAGTTGGAGGGATTGAAGCAGAGGCCGTAATGTTAGGTCAGCCATATTATATGGTTGTACCCGAAGTAGTAGGTGTTCGATTAACTGGTAAGCTTCCAGAAGGATCTACAGCCACCGATCTAGTACTCTCATTGGTTGAAGTCTTAAGGTCAGTTGGAGTTGTTGAAAAATTTGTT
>CAYRIG010000268.1:0-2772 GCA_964424315.1 uncultured Dehalococcoidia bacterium
AATGTTGAACCCGAACTGAGTTGATTACTTACTGCTTCTACAACTTTAGGATGCGAATGTCCAATAACCATTGGACCTGAACCAAGCAAATAATCTATATATTCAGTCCCATTTATATCCCAAATCTTTGAACCCACTGCCTTTGACATTATCATGTCAGATGTAGGATTACCGTTATTAGAACCAGGGAAAATATCTTTAGCAAGATTAATTAATTGATTTGATGATTTCACCAAGTTACCTTCCTTTAACCAAATTTGGTTTTTAATTGATAAATAATAGGTTTACATTATACCAACCTTATTTAATACAATGAAATATCAATTGAAACTGTAGTTTAAGCCAATATATTTGCTGTTTAAATTCAAAGTAAAAAGATACACAAACAAATAGGGGTGCAAAATGGATTATAGGGAAATAGGAAATAGCGGAATAATGGTTTCACCAATCTGCCTTGGAACCATGAATTTTAGTAACCCGGTCAACAACGAAGACTCTATAAAAATGCTCCATTGGGCCTTAGACCATGGCATTAATTTTATTGATACCGCAGATATATATGAAGGCTATGATAGATTTTTGGGTTCTCCTGGGGGTAAAGCAGAATCAATTATTGGTCAAGGATTAAAAGGGAAAAGAGACAAGGCGATAATAACAACAAAAGTAGGAAACCATGTAGGGGATAACAAATATGAAGGAATGGGTCTAGGAGAAAAACACATAACCCATCAAATTGACGCTAGTCTTAGCAGAATGCAAACTGATTATGTAGATATTTACGAACTACATAAACCTGACCCCGAAACTCCACTGACTGATACATTATCTGTGATAGATAAATTAATACAATCGGGAAAAGTACGAGTCTGGGGATTTTCGAATTTTGATACTGAGCAAATTAATGAAATGATTACAATATGTAAGGAAAATGGATGGGATTTACCAGTAATTAATCAACCCCAATACAATTGGCTAATACGTGACATTGAAGAGTCACAACTAGAAACCTGTGTAGAAAATAACATATCTAGTACTCCTTATAAGCCACTTGAAGGAGGGCTCTTAACAGGTAAATATAAACGAGGTAAAACTCCGCCACCAAACACTCGTGCTTCTGAAAATCCTTCAAGTTTGAATATTGATGAGCTGTCAAACGATTCTTACAACAAATTGGGGCAGTTTGAATCAGAGGCTTCAAATGCTGGATTATCTCCAGCCCAATACGCGATACAATGGTTATTAGATAAACCAGGTATTTGCAGCGTTGTGATCGGTGGAAAAAAACTGGAACAATTAAATGAATTCTTATCCTTATCTTAGAAAAATTATGGAGTCTCACCTGAAATGAATATAACTGCGACCGACAAACCAGTCGAAGACCAACTAGTAGATTTTGTTGTATTTCCGTATTTTGAAAACACAAAACAACTAACAGGTTCTGCCAAAAACATAGATAATTTATTGAACCAGTCAATTTCTAAACTGATAACTGACGGGGAAATCTCGGGTAAAGTATCAGAAACAACAACATTGTATACCTATGGAACGATTAAACCTAAAAAGATATTAATTATTGGCCTAGGAACTTTAGAAAATTGTGATATGGAAATCACCCGAACCATTTTTGGCAAACTCTCATCAAATTTAAAAGTTAAAGAAACAAATAGTGCTTTGATTTGTTTAGATTCTGAAACAATATCAAAATCACCTAAGACTATTAGCAAAAACCAATTCGTACAAGCAACTGTTGAAGGATTAATTCTTGGCAGTTATCAGTTTACAAAGCATAAATCAGATGCGAATGACAACGAAACTGATATATTGCTGCATTTTGAAAAAGATGAAATAGCAGAACTAAATACAGCAATATCCGTTGGTAATATAGTGAGTAATGCCGTTAATCTATGTAGGGATTTAGCAAATGAACCTTCTAACATACTAACTCCCAGTAAATTAGCCGATATAGCAAAACAATTATCTTTGGGTTCTAATCTAGAATATAAATCTTTAGGCCGAGACGAAATGGAAGGTTTAAAAATGGGGGCACTCCTCGGGGTAGCCAAGGGTTCTAAGGAAGAACCTAAATTGATTGTTTTAGAGTACAATGGAAACCCTGATAATGAAGATAAAATTGCTTTGGTAGGAAAAGGCATAACTTTTGATTCAGGTGGTATATCAATCAAACCAGCTACTAATATGGGTGACATGAAGGGCGACATGGCTGGTGGAGCAGCCGTTATATCTACAATTTCAGCAATTGCATCACTAAAACCTCGTATAAATGTAATTGCCGTGGTACCTGCAACAGAGAATATGCCTGGTGGAAATGCTCAAAAACCAGGGGATATAGTCACAACTATGTCAGGTAAAACCATCGAAATAGATAACACTGATGCTGAAGGAAGATTAGTTTTAGCAGACGCTATTACCTACGCTAAATCTTTAGGATCAAATCAAATAATTGATGTAGCAACACTAACCGGAGCTATTGTTGTTGCCCTAGGAAACATATGTGCGGGCGTTTTCAGCAATAATAAAGAACTAACTGATGAGTTGATACTTGCATCCAATTCCACTGGTGAAAAAATGTGGGAACTACCGATGTTTGAAGAATATTCCAAACAATACAAAAGTAAAACTGCAGACATGAAAAATGTTGGTGGTAGAGGTGCGGGTTCAATAACAGGCGCAAAAATAATAGGTGAATTTGTAAATGATACTCCCTGGGTACACATCGATATAGCAGGTACTTCAAGAACAACAGAGCCAAAT
>CAYRIG010000269.1:0-2771 GCA_964424315.1 uncultured Dehalococcoidia bacterium
TTTATTGTCCGATATTCAAAAAGGGATATTGGATGAAAAATTACTTGAAGATAAAACATATAAATCTGACAAAATAGATTTTAAACTAATGGGAGATGGGAAAAATTGGGTTCACGTTAAAGTTATTGATGATGAAACCAACAAAACAGTTCCTTGTCGCGTGCATTTTAGATCTCCTGATGGTGTTCCTTATCAACCACATGGTCATCATAATCAGGTCAATTCTAATTTAGAAACATGGCATATTGATATAGGGGGGGATGTACGACTTGGTCGTGTTACCTACGCTTATATAGATGGAACTAGTCAGGGTTGGTTGCCTAGAGGTGAAGTAATTGTTGATGTAGCAAGAGGTTTTGAGTATGAACCGTTAAGAATTAAAGAATATATAAAACCTGGTCAAAGGGAATTGAATTTGAGATTGAAGAGATGGACCAATATGAATAAAAAGAATTGGTATAGCGGGGATTCACACGTACATTTCTTAGGGACACAGGGTGCTCATACCGAATCGATGGCAGAAGATTTGAATGTTGTTAACCTATTGCAATCACAGTGGGGGAGTTTATTCACTAACAAAGAAGACTTTACTGGGCATCCAAGTGTCTCTCAAAATGGAGATAATATAGTATATGTATCTCAAGAAAATAGACAACATTTTATGGGCCATATGATATTGTGGGGGTTAAAAAATGCTGTGATGCCTTGGTGTACTGATGGTCCTGGGGAGGGAGATATTGGGGGAGCGATGGAGACTACTTTAAGTCACTGGGCTGACGAAGCGCACGAACAAGGGGCTTATGTTATTAGTCCTCATTTTCCTAACCCTAACGGAGAACCTGCTACCTTGATTGCGACAGGCCGTTTAGATGGTATTGAGATGTTGAGACAAACAGAATATAACCACCAAGAATATTACAGATATTTGAATTGTGGTTATAAGCTTCCATTGGTAGGCGGAACTGACAAGATGGATAGTAATGTGCCAGTTGGCTTATATCGTACATATGTACGTTTAGATGATGATGAGGAATTTACTTATGAAAATTGGTGTGCGAACGTGAAAAAAGGACGGACATTTTTGAGTGGTGGGCCGATTATGGGTTTAAATGTTGAAGGCGCAGAAATTGGTGATGTTTTTCGGATTTCTGGACCAGGAGAGGTGCAGATCAGTGCTTTCGCTGAGAGTGTTATACCTATAAATACACTAGAAATTATTTGTAACGGTAGAGTAGTAGCGTCTGCCAAGTCTACTGGCGGTCAACGCAGGCTGGAAATCAACGAGAAATTAAAAGTGGACTCTCATAGTTGGTTTGCAGCTAGGGCTGGAGGACCAAGTTATTTTGGTGATTTGAATCATATGGATGTATGGAACAGAGGGGTTTTTGCTCATACATCTCCAATATATGTAGAATGTGGAGGAAAATGGCAGATGTTTGATAAAGCTACTGCTGAATATATGTTGAACTTGATAAATGGTAGTTTGTCTTATATAAATAACCTTTCGACTCAGGATGATCATAGTAGAGTTACACATCACCATCATTCTGGTGACCATATGGAGTTCTTGCAAAAGCCATTTAAAGAAGCCCACAAACTTATTTCTGAAAGAATTCGTAGTAATATCTGAACATGAAAGATCCATTGGAGATAAAAGATGGAAAATATTAAATACGAATCAATAGCAGGAAAAAATGTTGTCATAACTGGAGCAAGTGGTGGTATTGGTGAAGCTTTGACAGCTATGTACTATTATAACGGTGCCAACTTGATTTTGACCGATATTTCTTCGCGGCTGAAAAAGGGTAACTATCCTGCTGGCGCTAAATTAATAGCTGGTGATTTGTCTAGTTTGGAGACGGTTGGGGATTTAGCTAAAAGTATTTTGAGCGAAGTTGATGATGTTGACATATTGATAAATAATGCGGGATTACAAATAGTTACTCCTGTGGATGAATTTCCTGATGAAGATTGGCTTAAACTTATACAAGTAATGCTTGTAGCTCCTTTTCAATTAACAAAATATTTTTTACCCGGGATGAAAAGTAAAAGGTGGGGACGGATTATAAATATTTCTTCCATACATGGATTGGTGGCAAGTCCTTTCAAATCAGCGTATGTCGCGGCTAAACATGGATTAGTCGGCTTTACAAAAACTGTTGCAACAGAGGTAGGGGAACATGGTATTACTGCAAATGCTATATGCCCTGGATACGTCGACACTGAACTTTCTAGAGGTCAAATTAAATCTCAATCCGAGGTGCATGGTATCGCTGAAGATGAAGTTATAAGTAAAATCATGTTGCAAAATGCTTCTATTAAAGAACTTATAGATCCGTCTGAAATAGCTTCTTTAGCGTTATTCTTGTCTTCACATGCAGCCAAATCAATAACCGGATCAGCATACAGTATTGATGCTGGATGGACCGCGCGTTAAGAGATTAGATTTATCAATGGTAATTTCTAGTTATCCTCTCCGAATCTTTTAATTTCATCGATTAAGTCTTGAGGGATGTCCTTTGGTACTTGATTTAGTTCAATCTTAGCAGACTGGACCTGTTGTTTGATTTTATCTACCACTTCTGGATTTGATAAAGTAGTTGTATCACCTACATCAACAAAATTGGAAATAGATGCAATGACTCTACGCATTATTTTACCCGAACTGGTTTTCGGTAGGTCAGATGTTACCCATACATGTGCCGGTCTAGCAATTGGACCTATGTTAGTAGCGATCGCTTGTTTCACTTCAGTTTCAATCGTTGTTTGGT
>CAYRIG010000270.1:0-2760 GCA_964424315.1 uncultured Dehalococcoidia bacterium
TATTTCTTCAATCACTAAATTACGCGGTCCTTTGAGTGTCGCTTTAATCATGTCTGATACTCCAAACTTTGTTATTTAGTATTTTATTTGCCAATTATCTTTTTTGATATTTTCTTGAAGAAGTTTTTTTCTTGTTTCTATAGTCAGGAGCTTTCATAGGCACCACTTGTGAGATATACCCATCTTGTACCCTAGAGGTTATTGGATCAAGTTCGTCTTTAAAATCGAGCATACTAGTGATAATTGTGGGTAATCTTGAATTATGTCTGTACACTATAATTTGATAAAGTTTTTCTGTAGCCCAAGGGCTGCTTCTTTCTTTGCCAAGATCGTCCAATATTAGCAGGTTTGCATTTTTGACTTCATCGAAAAGTGTATCGTATTGGACATCACTTTGTGGATTGAATGTAAATCTCAAGTGGTCCATAAGTTCTGGAACGAAAGCGAAAAATATGCTTGAATTCTTTTTGATTTGTTCTACAGCTATTGATATAGCTAAATGAGTTTTCCCTACTCCTGTTTCTCCGTAAAGAGTCAGCCATCCATCTGGATTTTTAGCGAATGATTGAGCGGATTTTAATGCTGCTGTCAAACTTGAATATTGGTCGCTCGTCAAATTTTGGCGTTCAAGTAGGAAATTTTCAAAAGTCATCGTTTTTTGCATTGTTATGGGAATATCCCCGATGTTAGCGGTTGTTTGGGAAAGTGTTTTGCCTAAATCTAAAATCTTTCCATTATTGGCATCTTTTATTCTAGACAAAATGTACGGATCAAACTTAGATAGATTATCACCAATTGTAATAACTGTAGGGAGTTCTAAATTGTATCTGTAATTGATGATTTGCCTTAATTTTTCTTGAGCCCATGCTGAACTTATTTGTAGTCCTAAATCATCTAAGATTAAAAATGGAGTATTTTTAACTTGCTCAAATAACTCACTGTATGATGTTTCACTGGTAGGGTGAAATGTAGATCGAAGATAATCTACAAGGTCTGGGACATGAACAAAAAGTACCAAATGACCTTTATTAATAATTGAGTGTCCAATAGCTGAGGCCAAGTGTGTTTTCCCGCTGCCATGTGGTCCTGTTAAAACCAACCATCCTTTTAGATTATCGGTGTATTGTTTTATCTCAATTAAAGATTCTGAGTATTTTGAGTTGACCGTTTTGTCTGATTTCCAATAATCATCTTTTAATGTTTGGAATGTAAATCTTTTTAAACTTTCTAGATTGCTATACCGATACAGTTTCTTGGTTTTTTCAGTATCGATTTTAGTAGATTGGCATTCGCAAATTAGAACTTTGCCGAAATCCTTGTCGCCTACGGGTACGTTTTTAGTTTGCCATCCAACACCATTACATTCTGGACATGAGTTGTTGTTATCAGAGGCTATATTCTGTCTTGAATTATCACCTTCTGAAGTATTGGTTATAGCCACTTTTTTTAGAATTTTCCCCAATTCTTCCATCGTTTTTACCCTCCCTATGCCAATTTTCTAGGATGGTTTTGATATAGTTCCAACTTCTTTTGTTCCTAAGTACAGATTCTTTGAATGCACTTGTTATCCATGTATCTGGATAAGTCGTTTCAGCGATTTTCAACTCATCGGCAATAATTGGATTGAGTGTTCCAATGTTGTCTTCATAGAGTTTAAAAATATTATGTGATTCCTTTGAAACATCTCCATCGGGTTGAAAAACGGAATCGGATTTATCAAGGTTTTTAGTTTTGTTAAGCATTGTTTTATTTCGGGTAGTATTAAATGCTACGGCGGTGTTGGTTGATTTCGATGTGCATATTTCATGACATATCAAAAGATTACTGAATTGAGGGTTTTTTATCAATGATAAACAAGTGGCGTGTGTTGGTGTATTCGATTTGGTGTTAATAATAGCATGTACTATTTTATCTGCCATAATTTCTTCTATAGTAACGTATTTTGGAACTCTTTTTATTTGATTTATCATCCAAATAATTCTCAATATAAATTTCAAATCGTTTATATCGTCAATTTGATTTAATAATTTTCCGAATACCAAATTAGGTGTAGGAGTGTATCTTATGTCTTTTGGTATATTGCTTGATGCCATTATGATTTTTTTATTAAGGATTAGGGTTTGGATATTGGAGACTGTCAAATTTTACTATGTCTCTATTGAAATAAAGAGGGACTGTACCGGTAGGTCCATTTCTATGTTTTGCTACGATTATTTCAGCTATATTTTCGGGATAAGGTTCAGTTGGATTAGACTTTTCCCAGTCTTCTCGATTTGAATAAACATCTTCTCTGTATATGAAAGCTACAATGTCTGCGTCTTGTTCTATGCTTCCACTTTCTCTTAAGTCTGATAAAATTGGACGATGTGATTGCCTTTGTTCAGGTGCTCTGCTTAATTGAGAACAAGCAATTACAGGTACCTGTAAATCTCTCGCAATACCTTTAATTGATCTCGAGAAATCACCCATTTCTTGTACACGATTGTCACTTCTTCCACTACTGCTGCTCATTAATTGTAAATAATCTATTATCAATAAGTCCAAACCTCTTTCGGATTGTAATCTCCTAGCTTTACCTCTGATTTCTACTACTCCCTGAATGGGAGTATCATCAATATAGATTTGTAATTCTGATAATTTACCGATTGCATCTACGATTCGCTTGGCTTCTTGTTCACTATAGACGCCAATGCGAAGCCTATGACTATCTACATTTGCATCGCTTGAAAGCATTCTTACAGCTATTTGTTCAGCACTCAT
>CAYRIG010000271.1:0-2753 GCA_964424315.1 uncultured Dehalococcoidia bacterium
AGGAGCACGGTACTTGAGACTTTTGTGATGGTGATTGCTTTTACTTCGGATTCTGTGTAGAGGATCACATTTTCCATCGATATGTTTAGTTCAGTTATTTCCAAAGTCTAGTTTCATTTATCCTTTATAACTTTATCAGGATCTTACGGGAATTTTATCATCATTATGTAGTTTAGAAGTGATGTTCTGAAAGAAAACTGGATGTTGAAATCTACCTGTGTATTGGAACCTTCACTTATGCTATAGGTAAAATCAGCCGAAGCCAAAGACTAAGTCTAACCACTTTTATAGATCTCGACACTCTCAACCAAATCCTACAAATTAGTCGTTGTAGCTCGACTTACTTCCTTTGAGAAACTCAAAACTAAAAGCGTCGGATCAAAGGGATCGGTGATAATCTCCGCTGTAAATATCCTGAGATCATAACAAAGATCTTTGGTATATGGATCTCCATTTATGCAGTTCCAATTGTTTTCTATGGAGCAATCAGATGAGCAACCATCTCCGTCGATTAAATTTCCGTCGTCGCATTCGTTGTTGATTTTTCTTCCATCCCCGCATTCATCGTAGCAATCAGTTGCGTTGTACTCTTTAATATGATAATTCCTTTGCGTACCATCTTCACATTGAGAGCAATTCCCCAAATCATCTTTTTTACAAATAGTACAAGAAGCACCATCAACACACTAGTTACACACCGATTTACATTATTAACACTCGTTACCTTCATCTGCATACATTTAGTCAGGACACTTAGTTAAGCAAACTCCTCCGAGCATAACAGGGCAAGTACTTGGTTGGGCTGTTGCGTTGGTTGGTATGCAGGTCTTGTTTGCTCCTATCAGGTAACCGGCCCCACAGTCTGCAACGCATTTGTGGATATCGGTCTTGAGATAATAGTTGGCTTAACAAGTAACGCAGTAATCATAGCTCAAGACACATGTCGCACAACTCGCATCACATCCAATACACGTATGCTTCTCAGCATTTACATACTCTCTCTCGCCACACTAATCAACACATTTATTCGTGCTCTTACTCAAATACCTTCCACTGGAGCACTTAATACAATTATCTGCTTTTCCCAAGCAGTGGTGACAATTACTATCGCAAGGCTAACACTGAGCCACTGAGTCATTTTCTGAAATAAAATAGTTCGCAGGGCAAGAAAGGCACATTTCGTTTAGGAGGGAATAGCCCTCCAAACAGCTTTGGCATTTGACCGTTGAAATGGATTCGAACACTGTGCATGTTTGGCAGTTGATTTCGGCACATGAAAAGCAAGACATTGTTGCTTGGATTTTTTGATAGCTTTCGGGGCAGTTGTTTAGGCATTTTCCTTGGTGGAGATATTTGTAGTAGGGGCAGGTGATGCAGTATTCAGGGTTAAACTTTTGGCAAGTCTTACACTCACTATCACAGTCAACACACTTATTCGGCAATGAATTTGACTAAAGCGTCTTACCCGTCGGACACGCACCGTTTGTATAACAGATATCCAAATAGATATAATCATTCATTTCACACGTCTCCACACATTGGTCATTTCTATGGAACTTCGGGCACTTATCAATGCAGGTATAAGTTGAAGAATCAGCGAAATAACCAGTTGGGCATGAGGAGTAGCAGGTGTGATCGATGGGGTGTTTGTACATGGGCTCGCAGCTGGTGACACATGACCAAGTTTCTTTGTTGTTGAAATAAGCACCAAGTGAGGAGCAGTCTTCTATACATTGTTTGTCAAAAGGAGAAAAATAATAGTTTGGGTTGCATTATACGCAGTTGTCGTAAGTATTAGAACAGTTCGCACAATTGGTTATACAGGCCTCACAATAAGGATTCCCCAGAATACCCATACTCAATGGACATTCCTAAGTTAAAGCACTCATATCAATTCCATCTGTATCATTCCAGATCTTGCATTATCCAAATAAACCCTCTATTCCATAGGACTAACCATTAATCCTGAAGTAATTCATTGTTTCATGGTATTTGATACTTCCAACTGCGGCAAGCTATGTGTTTACTTCAGTCCCTGCGACAAATATATGCATGTATTCACCATCGTAGCTAGCACCTAAGTTGTACATCTTGTTATCTATTATGTTTCGATTATCCCATGTTAATGTTTGGGCAGCCATGCCATTAGTTTTTAAACTAAATTAAAACTTCATGTTATTAAATCCGATTTTAAATCCTCTGAACAGATCAATGTCATCTTGATCACCATTTATTCCGATGATTTGGGTCAGGCCAATTAATGTCCTTGGTTCTACATAGCATTAAATTGCAAGTTTTGCAACAGGATAGGCTACAAAATCGGTTATCAGACCTGGAGTTCCAACTTATAAATAAGTAGTCTCTGGTAGGTATAGAAAATTTCCAGCTTGTGAAGTTGCAGTAGGTTTATATTCCTCGATTTTCCAATTATCATTATTAATAACCCCAGAAACATAGCTTTAAAAATGCTATCCGTTTGAAGTGACATCCGAAAGATTTTGTGTAAACGGATAGTGAGCAATTAATGAACAAAAGCTTTTCGGCACTATACTCGCAATAATTACAAGAGTAAATATACTTCTCTATAACACGTTTATATTCATTAGTTTAAGGTTAAATTTAAATTGTTGAAAAAGACGGCAGTTAAATATCAATAAAAATATTCAAAATCAATTTAAAAATTAAATAAAATACAAATATTAATAATTAATTATAAAAAACAAAAAATTCTAAAAACAGAAATTAATCCCTTT
>CAYRIG010000272.1:0-2748 GCA_964424315.1 uncultured Dehalococcoidia bacterium
CTAAGGCATATTGAACCATGCCCTTATATGCATTAATCATCCACGCAACATTAGTTGGAACATTCTCCCCAATAAAATTACTTTCAAAACTATATGCCAGAAGAGGTTGTACCCTGTCATCACCTGCCACTAAAATAAAACCATCAGGATCCAGTTGAAAAACATATACAAGATTAACTTCATCTTCATCAAGAATATCAACTGAACGAACATTAAAGCCATCAAGACTGCCGGTATTTGAACGTTCGGCGTAAATATTGCCTGCTACACGCCATGCTGTGGTGACATCAACTTCAAAACTCCATAAATAGTGGATGCAAAATGACATTAAAAAAATTATCATTAATATTATCCTATTATTCCCAGTTTTCATATATACCTCCGTATCCTCCCTTATTATTACCCGCATCATCTGAATCAATACATGGAGAGCCTTCTTGTAAATGAAAATCATTTTCTGGATCAACAAATAGTGGATTCAAATTGCTATTTTGTAATTCTTCTCCAATTTCAATCTCTTGCCCATCAATAAAGACGGTTTCAAAATTTTTTTCATCTTGAATTTGTGTAAAGGAAATATTCAATATTCCCTCTTCTACATCATAGTTTTGTGTTATACTTGTTTCTGCTTGATCATTATAAATTATGGAGTTGGTAATGTTAACTTCTGATTCTTCACCTATTGAGCTATAAATTAGAAAAGACCCTCCGTCCAAATTTTTGGTCTTATTTAGAGAAAAGGTGCTGTGATCAATTTGTAGTAAAGATGAATTATTTACAAAAATTCCACCACCGCCAACTATTGAAGAAGTACTTTCATTTTTCACAATAATAGAATATTTAACACTGGTGCTTGTATTTTTATCAACAAAAAATCCCCCTCCAATCTGGGCTGAATTATTAATAAATTTACATTTCGTGAATTGACAAAACCGTTCTCCTTTTAAAAATCCATCATTTTCATCAAAAATATAAACTGCGCCACCTTCAGAGGCAATATTGTCTTCAAATGTGCAGAGTATCAGTTGAGGGAATCCAACCTCTATATATAGGCCGCCACCTCTATGCTGAGATGTATTAGATCCTAATACACATCCCTCAAGGTTTAATTCATTATCTTCATCTGTATTTTCATAATAAATACCACCACCCTCTTCTTCTGAAATGTTATTTTCAATTCGGCAGTTTGTTATTATTGGCGCTCCATCCTTAATAGATAGGCCACCACCTCTTTCTGAAATATTATTTCTGATAATACAGGAATCAATAATAGTTGAGGAATTATCCAGATAGATCCCTCCCCCAAATTTACCAGCAGAATTATTCTCGATAATACAATTGCGAATTGTCGGTGATGATGCATCAATAAAAATTCCTCCCCCTTTATTGTGCCCACCACCACCATTTTTGATAGTAAAACCATAGAGCAGTGTATTTTCATCTTCTCCACTTTCAAAATTGATTATTCTTCGGGTATTTTCTCCATCCAAAATACAATTATCTGATCCGTTTTCACTCCGTAGAGTGATATCCTTGCCCTTGAAGTCAATAGTTTCTGTGTATGTACCATCCTTTACATAAATCACATCCCCATCCTTTAGAGCATTCATGGCATCTCCTATTGTGGTATAATCACTGCCTGCTCCCACATATATCCGGCGAACTACTTCTGGAAGATCGCCAATCTCCGGATGAGATGTTTCCTTTTCATTAATTGTTCCTGTAACATAATAGGAATAGGTGGAATCCCACTGTACATCACTATCTTCAAACGTTGTTGCTAAACCTGTATAGAGTGTATCTAGGCCAGACTCATTGACTCGGTAAAGGAGAAATCTCTCAATAACTGGTTTCTCATAGGTATATTCCCAACTAACCAGTATGTGACCTGATAGATTCTGGGTTTGCAGCTTGAATGGATCTCCGGAAGTTATGTTATTCCCAGAATCAAAAGGGTTATCCCGCAGCGGTCCCACCAGCTGACGGTCGCAGCTATAAATAAGAAGAAGTAGGATGAGTATATAAAATTTAAACTTCAAAACCGTAGGCCAATTTTTATACCAGGACCATTTGGCGTAATACCAACTTTCACATCACTATCACTACCACTATCAGAAAAACTACTGGAGGTACTAAAAGATCTTCCCAATAGTACGTCAATAAGGTTTATGGCATAAATTCCGCCAAGTATAATCGTTCCTTTAGTTGTATTATTTTCATTTAGCACTAACTGATCGTACACATTTAGCATCTGGTTTGCTTTCATATCCAGATCTGTCCCAGAGTTTTGGTAATCAGCTACGGCCTTATCATAATCACTAGAAAGCTTATTGTACTGCAATTGATTATAGATGCAGAAGATTCCTGACAGTAGGGTGGCAGTACCAAAACCGATACTTTTCTTTGGATTTTCATAATAACGTTGTCCCCAGCCCGGTAGAATCGCCGAACGCATAAAGGCTTTGGTCTTGGTTTTTGGAACCAGGCGTGGAAGGGTTAAGGGATACACCATGGAACTATCGATATTCAAGTCAAATGGAGGTAATTTTTCATAACCGGAAATGCCTACTTCTACTGTGTATCGACCTTGCTCAAGGTTGATATTTTCTAGGGGCGTAGATCCAATAAGCTTATCGTCAATTTTGATGTGGGAGTTTTTAGGCAAGCCAGAAAAACTTAAGATTCCCTCAAAAAGACTCATAGCAGTGTTAATTACCGTAGGTTCATTGGGTTTAAAAAAAGACCGTA
>CAYRIG010000273.1:0-2737 GCA_964424315.1 uncultured Dehalococcoidia bacterium
TTCTTTAATCGGTTCTATTCCAGGGTTAATAACAACAATTTTTTCATCATGAACACCAAGTTTGATAGCTAAGTTTTTTGTATAGTTCGAATTTGAAACCACATAATCAACTTTATTAAGAACTTTATTTAAAAATTCTGTTCTTTTTCTAAGATTCAATAACTTAAGAAAGTAATTCTAGAAAATCTTAGGATAACTAAGCTCCCTTGAATCTTCTACAACAATAATTTGCACAATAAGCCAAAAAATGGAATTAAATGCTATAAACGAGCAGAAATATTTAGCTTTGTCTAATATGAATTTAGTTACGTCATTTTTGGAAATTATTTTTTCTATGTCATGTTCTTTGGCAAGTTTTACAGAGTCTTTTGCTATCGCCTCACAGTAGATTTTTGGAAGTTCAACTTTGACGTTGATGTATTTTATTTCAGGTTTCTTTATAAATTAATGAATCATGTATTTGACTGCTCTTTTATATATGCCATATTCATTTTCATGAAGAGGAGCTTCCTCAAGATTTATAAACTTTAAAGCAGTCTAAAACTCTTTAAGAAAAACTTTAACATAGAATGTCCTATTATCAGATTCATCATCAATTAAATACTTAGCTGTAAAATTCTTACTGCAATTATTCTCATATTTAATTGATAAGCCTAGATTATTATTATTTTTATTTTTAATAATAATATCAGATGGCCCAATATCATCATCTTGAGTCGCAGTAACATCTACATAATCAATTTCATTACAATCATCAAACCAATTAATATTTTTTAATTCATTCTTTATATTTTCACTTATTTGAACTATTTTTTTTGATTTGCGATGTTTTTCTATAATTTTATTAATAAAATCTTTTGAATCATCTTTGTTCATCAATGCTAATCCAACAGCATATTCAAATTCAATACCAGTATTATTATTGTCAATTAATAATTCTAATTCTGTTTGATTAAGATCCTTAATGCTCACTGGGCACTCCATTGGGTGGGCAAAGCGTATAACTAAATCCTTTAGCCGCTAATCGTCCCATGCAATATGTATAGGCATACGAAAAGAGGTCGTTTCTTTCCAGTATACTATTTACTGCTTCTGTATTGTATGTAGCTTCGAGAAGGAATTCACCATTGTAGACAGTATATTGGTTATTAAGATTTAACCGGGGAATATTTAGTGATTCTGCAACATCCTTTATATACCTGTTTATATTTTCATCGATAATACAATTATTTTGTTTCAGTCGCTTGGAAAAATTTCCATCATTCGTATGGCATCCATATTCTCTTCTAAAAACACTCGTAAGTGAGTCATAACATTCTTGAGCATATGGAAAATCAATTTCTGAGCAATAGTCCGCTATCTCTTCTGTTTGACTGCCACCAAGTTCCTTTAGCCATTTCCACCAGTCTAGAGCATTTTCTCTATAGTTTCTTGCAGTGGAACGAGCAGCATCATCTGCTCGAAGAATTAAATCAAAAGTATTTACACCATTGATTATAGAATCATCCCTATTAACCGATATATTATGGCCTAAGGCTTCTAGACACGCAATGATATAATGAACGGTACCAAAAGGATATTTCCAGGCATAAGCACTTTTGTCACTAGCATTAGGTGATGCATATCTTAGTCTTTCTAGGTTTGGATTTTGTTTATTTGGATTCTTTGCTAATTGATCGGCATGGCCTGCATCTTTAGCAACAATATGTTGATCAATACATTTTAGACTAGGATGAGCGACATATATGTCAAGAAAAATTACATCTTCTATCTTTTCAATTAATCCAGGCTTAATCCAAACAGTGTCTTTACTGTCACAAAATCCAACGATTTTCCAATTGAGAGTGTTTTGAAGCACGATAGCGCTTAAAATGCCATCGATATCTGTATTAATAATACACCGCTTGTTCTCCTGCAGAAGAATCTTTGAACGATCTATAGTCTTAATTATTGATAAATCCATAATAAGTTTAATTTTTTACTACTGTTTTCTCAATAATATTTCTGGGACTATGTTAACAGAGCGATTTCCCTTCATAGTCTTTTGAATATTAGGAGATGATGCAATTGGAGCGCTTGGTACAGTTATCTTATCAATCATATTTTTTTTCAATACTATTATAGAATGGATTTAAAATTATTTTGGCGGGGGGCTTCGAATTTCTATCAATTCCTTTCTTTCCCACCCGCCAATCTGGACTCAATTAAGAGTCCTAATCCATATCTTCATCTTTTATATCTCCTTTTTGTATTCTTCGTAGCCACTTTGTAGCAACCTCATTTGCCTCAACTACACTATTAAGCCACCTTTCGTTATATCCAGGCTCATCATCTTCACAAAACTCTGGAGGCATATTAACACACCAATCTGCTCCTTTATTGAGCCATAAAATAGTTTCTTCAATATCTCTTTTATCTTGTTCTGTTGGTTTCATTTTTTCCCCTTTATTAGTTTCTTTTGTAATCCAAATCTACACATCATCCCACAAACATAAAACCCCGCTGCTGCGGGGGTTGATTTATTTAGTCATCTTCTAAAAGTTCACATATACAATTTTCTTCTATTTCACCGCATTTTGCGCAAGAAAATCTGCCATCTTCCGGATGGTCCGTTTGCCACTCGTAGCGACAGGCCTTGCAGTACCATTCAGGGTTGTCATCCGTGATACAGCAGCCGCCCAAGCGGATTTTCCCGGTCTTTTCCTCTTCCATCATTTCTTCACCGGGATAGCCGTAT
>CAYRIG010000274.1:0-2737 GCA_964424315.1 uncultured Dehalococcoidia bacterium
ATCCCACTATTGGTATTCCTATATACAAACCTGGATCTTTGATGAAAAGAACTGCAGATGTACTGCTTATTCACACCAATGAAGGTTTGATTGGTGAATATACTGGGGGACCAAGCATTGAATATGCTGGTATCCCAATTATCGCTCCCTATTTAATAGGAAGAAATCCTTTGGAACGCGAGCAGATTTTCAACGACGCTAAACAAGCTTTACGTCAAAACGCACGTATGGGTTTAGGCGCTATCGATATTGCCCTTTGGGATTTAGCTGGCAAATATTATGAAGCTCCGTTATACGAACTGCTTGGCGGTACAAAAAAGAAGTTACCATGCTATGCCAGTACATTTGTTGGAGACCACAGTGAAGGCGGTTTAAATACTGCTGAAGCATACGCTGAATTTGCTCAAGATTGTTTGGATATGGGTTACCCCGCTTTTAAAATTCACGGATGGCAAGATGCAACCATTCAAAAGCAAATTGACGTTGTTCATGCCGTTGGAAATCAAGTAGGTGGGAAAATGGATTTGATGCTGGATCCGTTTTGTGCGATCAACACCTTTGGAGAAGCTTTGAAAATTGGATGGGCCTGTGATGAACACAAATACTTTTGGCTTGAAGATCCATTCAAAGATGGCGGCGTTTCCGCTCACGCCCACCGCAAACTCAGACAACTTATAAAAACGCCTTTATTGCAGTTAGAGCATATTAGAGGTTTGGAAAGCCACGTGGATTTCATTGTGAATGAGGCAACAGATTTCGTCAGAGCAGACCCAGATTACGACGGCGGAGTGACTGGTGTGATGAAAATTGCGCACGCAGCCGAAGGGTTTGGTCTAGATGTTGAACTACATAGCCCCGGTCCTGTAAGAAGACATCTAATGGCTAGCATGAGAAACACAAATTATTATGAAATGGGTCTTTTGCACCCTAAAGTCAGGGCATTTCACCCTGAAATATATAAAAACGGTTATAGTGATGAACTCGACTCTATTGACCAAAATGGTTTCGTGGATATACCTGATGGACATGGACTAGGTGTAGAATACGATTGGGATTTTATCGATGACAACACAATCGATAAAGTTACATTTGGGAATTAACATTGTGGTGAAGGATTCAACATGGCATTGATGACCGTAGCTGATGCTATCGTCTCTTCTTTGGTAGCAAACAAATGCCAACACGTTTTCGGCATACCAGGTGTTCAGATATACGAATTAATGGACGCTTTTTACAAGCGTTCGGACCAAGTCCAATTCATTTCGACAAGGCACGAACAAGGTGCAGCATATATGGCAAATGGCTACGCACATATCACTAATGATTTCGGTGTTACAGTTGTTGTTCCGGGTCCCGGTTTAATGAACGCTTCTGCTGGAATCGGAACTGCCTACGCATCTACAAATTCGGTATTAGTAATATCAGGACAAATTGCAAAAGAATTGATTGGATATTCGACAGGTGCATTGCACGAAGTTGATAACCACGAAAAGCTGGTTCAGCAAGTAACTAAATGGTCCCATGTACTTGATAACCCTGATAGTCTGCAATTTGATATGAAAAACACATTCGACCATCTTAAATCTGGGATAACTCTTCCAGTGGAAATAGAAATCCCTGAAGATGTATTAGGACAGAAAGTAGATTTCGATATACCTGCAAAAACAGAAAAATCATTTCCCAAAATAGATTCCAATAAATTGGATACCATCATTGAAAAAATCTCGAAATCTAAAAGACCACTGTTATGGGTTGGAGCTGGAAACAATAAAGGAAAACAATTGATTCACACATTAGCTGAATTAATTGGGGCTCCAGTAATAACTACTGGCAATGGTAAAGGTATGATGGATAATGGCCATGATCTATATATTGGATACCCAGTAAACAAATGTAAGGATATAGATGACCTCATTGAAGAAAGCGACTTAACAATCTCAATAGCTACAAGACTTCCAGAATTTAAATTGCATTTAATGAAAGATGTAGTAGAGATTGTTTCCAGTAAACCTAATCACTACAGACAATCGCATATAACCAATACCAGCATTTCAGGTAACCCAAACGATATTCTTCAGCAAGTGATTGATTCAATTAGGGATAAGCCAAAACACAGTGGTTTTTCAAAAACGGAAATACATCAAGTAAAAAAATCCAGAGATTTGGTTTTAAATTCAATGGAACCACAAATATCTTTCGTACGAGCAATTAACTCTGTTGCTCCACAAAATACAATTCTCGTTGAAGGAGTAAATCAAATTGGATATGTTTGCAGGTGGGCTTATCCAGTGAATACATATAACGGATATATAACATCCTCTTATTTTGGTAATTTGGGTTATGCTTATCCAACTGCATTAGGAGCCAAAGTTGCAGCTCCTGACCGTCCTGTAATTTGTATTTCGGGAGATGGCGGCTTCTTATATAATTCACAAGAAATGAATACCGCTGTAAATTACGGTATTAACGTAATCGCAATCGTATTTAATGATGAAGCTTACGGCAATGTTCATAGAGATCAAATACAAAAGTATGATAACAGGGTGATAGGATCTAAACTAAAAAACCCAGATTTTGTCAAATTAGCAAATTCATATGGAATGCAAGCTACAAAAGTATCAACACCTGATTCGCTTCAGCTTGAATTGAAAAAAGCAATCGACAGCCAATCACCTTATTTGATTGAAGTCACTGTAGGAATGATGCCATCTCCGTGGTGATATATATAAATCGCAAC
>CAYRIG010000275.1:0-2732 GCA_964424315.1 uncultured Dehalococcoidia bacterium
CAGAAGAATTTGATTTTACAAAATTAGATGGTGATTATACTACTGGTAGTAGCATGATGCCTCAGAAAAGGAATCCTGATTTTGCTGAAATAGGTAGAGCTAAATCAGGAAGAGTGTTTGGTAACCTTGTTGCAATGCTCACGATACTAAAAGGATTGCCACTCACATATAATAGAGATCTGCAGGAAGATAAAGAACCCTTATTTGATACTTTCGACACGATATCAAAAACGATTAGGATAATAACTTCTATATTGAACACGATTGTCTTTAATAAAGATAAAATGCGATCAGCAATAGATAATAGTAATGTTTTAGCAACTGATATTGCGGATTATCTAGTTAGAAAAGGGATGCCTTTCAGAGAAGCTCATGGAATTGTGAAGAATTTGACGGATTATGTTCTTGAAACGAAACAAAATATTCATGAATTGCCCTTAGAAAAATATAAATCGTTTTCTGAACTTTTTGAGTCTGATGTAACTAGTATTACAATTGAAAATTCAATCAATTCACGTGATGTTTTTGGCGGTACTGCCTTAAAAAACATCAAATCTTCTATAAAAACAGCTAAGGGACATTTAGAGGATGAAATTCGAAAAGGGATAAATGATTAAAATATCACCATCAATTTTGTCGGCTGACTTTGGTGTTTTAAGAGACCAAGTTTTTGAAGCTCAAGAAGGTGGAGCTGATTATATACACATTGATTTAATGGATGGTCAATTTGTATCTAATTTGACTATGGGACCTTTAATAGTAGATGCTGTAAGAAAAGCGACTGATTTGCCTTTAGATGTTCATATGATGGTATTAGAGCCGAACAGATTTGTTGATGAATTAGTTGATATGGGAGCAGATTTATTAACTGTCCACTATGAATCGACAAAACATGTACATAAAACTATTTTAGGTATTAAAAATGCAGGTGCCAAAGCAGGAATAGCAATAAGTCCAGGAACTTGTTTTGATGTAATAAAAGAAGTGTTGAATGAAATAGACCTTGTTTTAGTTATGACAGTTAACCCAGGATATTCAGGGCAAGAATTTATTAAGTCAATGTTACCTAAAATCAAAAATGTTAGGGAAATGTTGGATAATTCGGTATCCGAAGCAGAACTCGAAGTAGATGGTGGTGTCAATGCAGATACTGTTAGACTAGTCGTTGAAGCCGGAGCAGATGTTATTGTTGCTGGTTCAGCTGTATATAATGACAAATATTCGGTTGCCCAAAGTATCAAAAAAATAAGAGAACTAATAATTTAAAGAAAGATTTAGAAATCATTCTAAGTTGATTGATTTGCCATGGATTAATTGTGTTTAAATTCTCTGTTTTAATCCGACACTAACCAAGGTAAATCAATTCGGTTTATCCGGTTCAAATATACGGAGATTAATGATACGATATTCTTCCCATTCAAAAATTGGTTTGGATTGTTTTTATGTGTAAAGATTTAATTCATCAGGATGCTACTTTTATGGCTGAGGCTATACGTAATGGCCAGACAAATTCTTTTGAATTGGTTTCCCTCCATAAGGAAAGATTCCAAAAGTTCAATTCAAAATTAAACGGTATTGTAACCTTTGCAGAAAATGCTTTAGAAGAAGCTATAAATGCAGACAAAGAATTTAAAGACGGTTTAATCAAAGGACCTTTGCATGGTGTTCCATTCACAATGAAGGATGTGTTTGATTCTGCTGGTATAAGAACTACTAGAGGTTCTAAATTGTTTGCAGATAGAATACCGGAAAATGATTCTGAAGTAGTAAAAAGATTGAAGAATGCTGGTGGTATTTTGATTGGCAAGACTAATTTGCCCGAATTTGCTTTGGCTGCTGAAACATCTGGCGCTATTTTTGATAAAGGGGAAAATCCATGGATGAAAGGACATACATGCGGGGGATCCTCTGGTGGAGAAGCTATTAGTTTATCAACAGGTTTGTCTTCATTGGGAGTTGGAAGTGATTTAGGAGGATCCAATAGGCTACCTGCCCACTATTGTGGAGTTGTAGGATTCAAGCCAACGCAAGGTCGTATACCTTTGACAGGGCATTGGCCAGAAATGATCTCAAGATATTTTCATGCGGGGCCGATTGCTAGAAGTGTTAGAGATATAGTTTGTTCATATCATATATTAAGTGGATATAATGGTTTGGACCAATATGCTTTGCCAGTTCCCATAAAAAGTAAACCTACATCGGACTTTAAGGGGTTGAAAATTGGATGGTTTGATAATGAACCATATGATCCGGTAGATCCTCAGATAAGAAATGCAGTTCAAACAGCAGTTGAAGCTTTAGAATTTAATCACTGCACAGTAGAAAAAATTTCTGTTCCGATAATTGATGGACTTTCCCCCATAGACGCTACCTACGTGTTATTGGCTGGTGAAGGTATTGAATATCTGAATAAATATGTGCAAGGGAATGAATCTGAATTATCTGAACCAATAAAAGGATTGTTGTCGATAGAAAGACCTGATTTGGATGCGTTTTTGAAAGCGAGTAGTATTTGTGATAGATATAGATACTGGTTTACTGATTATTTCGCTAAATATGATGTTTTAATATGTCCAACAGCACCTAGTTTGGCTCCTGAACATGATTCGCAAACTATTGTTATAGAAGGACAAGAAATGCCAGCTAGTCATGCGGCTGCAATTACATGCACATTTGGAATAACGGGGTCTCCTGCAATTTCAATTCCTTTTGCAATGAGCGATAATGGTTTG
>CAYRIG010000276.1:0-2723 GCA_964424315.1 uncultured Dehalococcoidia bacterium
CTAAGAGTTAAACTCACAGATGGATGCACATTGTCAGATTTGAAAGTTAAACTTATAGATTCACTTCCTACTGGAATTTGTAATCCATTTTCATCATATTGTTGATTTAAATAATTCATCAATTCATCGAGGCTTGAATCAGCGAAATCTTCCCTGAACCATGCTACATCTGAAAAATTGGTTGTATCAGGTGCGAGTAATAAGTAACTGCTTTTAAGAGTTGAATATTTGTCTCTTGCTAATGTCCTCAATACAAGACTGGCTTTGTCAACGTTTTCTATCGATTCATATGCTTGTTGAATATTCGCTGCTTCAATATGAAATTGATCCGGATAGCAGTTGAAATATCCTTCCTGAAGACATTTATCAAATAATTTAGGGTCATCAACTCTAACATCAGAACCTATTTTGAAATATACTCTTTCATCAAAGTTTTTGTTCAATGTTGCCTCAAAACTAGCAGCAAATAATGCTAATCCCGTTGCAAGCATAAGTAAAATTGTTAATTGTGAATGATGAGCTGAATTTCTTCCAAGTTGCCATAAACCTAATATAGCTCCAGCTGGAAGCTGTCGAGATAAAATCTTTGTGACCATGTTTATTAATACAGGGAAAAGCCTTACGACAATAAGTCCTGCCGATACCAACATTATTCCTGGCACTAATAAAAGAAGCTGATTTACTACATTACTATCTCCGAATGTACTAGATATAAATGAACCCTGTTCACGTATTTGTCGAAGCATAATCAATACCAATACAAGCGCTAATACGTCTAAGTAATATTTTTGGATTGAAGATAGTTTGCTTGGTCTAGTTTCCAATTCGAGGTTCTGTTTCAGTTCTCTCCTAGAAGCATTAAATGCTGGAATCAACAATGAAACAATGCTCAATACTCCTCCAATTGCACTCATTCTATAAGTATGGAGATTAACGTTTACTTTGAGTAAATCAGGATTTCCCTGTAATGAAGCTAAAGGGTCAATCAATCCTAATAGACTGACGGTTCCTGCCCCCAATAAAGGGCCCAGTATTATACCCGCTAATCCTATTGTTAAAGCTTCCAAACCAAAAACTAACAGGGTCTGTGATCGAGTTGCTCCTCTGCTACGGATAAGTGCAATTTCAGCGTATCGCTGGCTAACACTCATTGAACTGAGTGCCGAAATATAATACAAACAAATAGATGTGATAAGCATCATTAATACGAACATAGGAAGTTTACTGTATACCAATTTCCTGTTGTATTCTTCTAGTATTGTTTCAAGTCGTGACTGTTGGGAATATGAAGGCAATTCTGGAGTAAGATATTCTCTTAGTGTTTGAAACCGTTGCCTTATCTCAATTGTTTTTGATGCCGATAATATATCGGTGTTAATATCTATATACCAAATATAATTTCCTTCCAATTTACCGAAAGATGGTCCAAGATGATCCAAAAATACGGATTCACTTATATAAAACGGTAATGAAGTAAAAAGTGAACCAGTTGAAGGTACCAAGGTTTTTTCTTCTAAATACCATATATTTTGTCCAGTTGAGTTTCTTTCAAATATACCTGAAATTTCCACCACAACGTTTTCATAGAGATCTTTATCTGTAGGGGTAGCAATTATTGTATCTCCAACGTTCATTTTGAATAAATCAGCTGCGTCATTTGGTATCAAAGCTGTTAGAAACAACGATTTGCCTTCATGGTAAACCATACCTGGAGAACCGCTGCCAGAGACAATGTTTATGTTGTCGCCAATACTTGGCAGAGAGACGAAATAACCTCTATTTCTATCGCCTCCATAACCATCATCTACCTCAGGTTTTTTTACGTAAAATGTTGAAGATTTTATTGCTGAGAATCGATTTAGTTCAAGATCTCCGATGATAGGTGTCAAAGCTTCATATACGGTTTTATTCAATAAATAATGTTGGCTTTCTGATACTGGTCCAGCTATTGATTGAAGGATTAAGTCGTTTTCTTGAGGGGTAGGATTTTCAATAGCTAAATTTAAAGCAATTTCTTCCAATGCATCCAAATAGATTGAAGAACTTGATATTATCGTACATGCTAAAATTACGCCCAAAACAAGTGACGTTAAAAGTTTCCATTGAGATAGACTCCGCTTTGATCCTATAATCCAAGCTCTTAGTAATTTATTCATAAGTTAATATATTTGTACTCATTATTATTCCCATGTCGATAATTATTGCAAAAATCAGCCAATAAATGGAATGCATCCTATCTGCTGTAACAGGAAGTTTTCCCGAGGAAGGGGCTGTAAGAAGAACTATCGATAGAGTAGGCGGAGATCGAATAGTGTTCGGGGCAGATCTCGATGTAATTGTCTCGACCTACGGTTTAGGAATCTATTATGAAGCAAATCTAAGTCAAGAAAAATATCAAAATGCGTGAAATGGGTAAAATACTAGATGAATTATTGGAATGCTTAAAACTTAATTTGGTTGCTTAATTAGTTCTTTTATAAAAACGATAGTTCAGATACTAAATCGTTCGTTTATCTCTAGAACACCTACATCTTAAATACAAGCTGCTGATTAGATTACAAAACATTATACACAAATCCAGATATGACAGATGAGGATGACAGAAGACGAGAATTAAGACTTTAGTTCAGGATGTTCTTTTAATAATAGTTTTTTATGTTTTGTGTATTGCTATATTAGGTGCTATTGGATTTAATATCATGATTATATAAAGTTGTACTTTA
>CAYRIG010000277.1:0-2714 GCA_964424315.1 uncultured Dehalococcoidia bacterium
TAGTTCTACCAATTTGTAAAAGCCCCATCATTACGTTTTAATAAAGGTGGCCACCCCGTTGGTTCAACAAACCTTTGTTCAGCAACATCTTCGTCCATTTCAATCCCCAGACCCGGCTTATCTGAGCAATTAGCATATCCTTTTGACCACTCAATCTGAACCGGAAACAATGATTTATCTACAGTGCCTGGTTGATGGGGCATTTCTTGTACCCCAACATTTGTCAAAGACATGCAAAAAGCGACACAAGCAGCTGCACTAACAGGTCCTAGTGGATTATGTGGTGCAACGTCAATATAATGTGTTTCGGCCCAGTGCGCAATTTTCAAAGCTTCGGTAAACCCTCCAACATTACACAAATCAATCCTGGCATAACTGATTAATTCTTTTTCAATCACTTCCCTAAACATCCATTTACTAGACCATTGTTCACCTGCTGCTAGAGGCACATCTACATGTTTCGACAAGGTATCGTAACTATAAGAACTTTCTGCCCTAAGAGGATCTTCAATAAAAAAAGGATTGTATTTTTCAACTTTATTACATAATTGGATCACATTAGCTGTGTCCAACCTGGTATGGACATCAAAACATATTTGAATATTTGGCCCAACAGCTTCCCTTACTTTAGCAATTTGCTCAACCGCAATATCAATTGATTCTATAGGTTCTAAAACGGATTCTTTGCCTTCAAATCCAAATTTCCCACCTGTCTCTGGTTGACCCCAACGAACAAATTTCCATCCGTCTTCTACAGAGGACAAACAACTATCAATTAATTCCGCCATCGTCGAACCTGTATTGTGAGGGTAACATACAACCTTGTCTCTGACAGGACCACCCAAAAGCTTATAAACAGGCATATCAAAAGCCTTACCTTTAATATCCCACAAAGCTATATCTATTGCACTTATTGCTGCACTATATACACCATCAGCAGGAAAGAAAGAACCTCTGAACATATGTTGCCACAATTTCTCTGTGCTTAGTGGATCCTCTCCAATTAATATTTCAGAAAGCCTTTCAACAGCTTTGGTAATTGAACCTCCCCAATACCAAATACCTGATTCTCCTAAACCATATATGCCTGTATCAGTTTCAACTTTGACAATATAATATCCAAAATTTTCTCTTACTTCGCTAGACAATGTATATGTCGAAATTTTAGATATTTTCATTAGTAGCCTTTTAACCAATTTATATTAATCATCTGATATATCTCCAAACAAATCGGATATATTTTTTTCCAAACCTAAAGCTTCTGTTTCAATATTTGAACCAAGATTTTTATATGATTCTGAAGAACCATATTCACGGGTTTGTACCTGAACAGGCATCGGTAAGGCGTGACCAAAACACAGTGCCTGCTGCTTTGAATCTAGTTTGGATAATATAGATTTCAATTTTCTACTTCCAGATGCGCCAGTTAGAACGGAGTCAACATCTCTTTCATTGTCCAATAAACATGTGAATTTAGTCCCTATTTGGCTCATTATTTCTTCGTCTATCCCACTTGGCCTTTGATCAACCACCAACAGAGTCACATTGTATTTACGCATTTCTCTAGCTATAGTACCAAATATTGTGTGTTCAGCTAGACTCGGCGAAAGAAATTTGTGAGCCTCTTCAATAGTAATTACCAAAGGAATTGGTTCTTTATCACGATCCCCCATAGCCTCTTCTTTAGTCTTGGCATACTGCGCGTATATTCGTCTAGTTAGTAAATTGGCTACTAAAATATATGCAGAAAAATCATTACCATATCTGCCAAATTCCAAAACGACATTTATGCCTTTGTGCAAACGCATTATTATCTCTTTAACTGAATTATTGCCTCCATTTTCTTTGACGAAAGGCAATCTGACTAATCTAAGAAGCCTGTTGTGTAAAGAAGCTAAAGCACTTGCATTGACACCTATTTTATCTGCAAGGTTCATAATAGAATCTTTACCCCGTAGAGCCAAAAATTCCTTTAACCAATTTCTGATACCAAATTCATATGCTAAAGAATGCGTAGCATCAGCAGCCACCTCAGAAAGATTCAATGTTTCTCTCAACATCTGTATATCTTCAGGCTGTATGTCATCATATCCTATCTCTACCATGAAATCCGGCTGCACTTGCCGTCGTTCACTACTCTCTTTATCAATTGTGAATATTTGAACCTCAGAAGAAAATAATTGTTTCAACCCTTTTACCTCCCCTCCTCTCGCCTCGCTATAGCCTTTCCATCCATATTCACTTTGCATATCAAATACTAAATTAACTGCTTTTTTGCTCTGTAAAATCCCAATTAGTAACAACCTTGTCAAAAACGTTTTACCTGTACCACTTTTACCAAAAACCCCATTACTTCTTTCAATGATTTTTTCTATATCCAAACACAGTTTCGTCTCCATATCTAAAGGGCTACCAATATGAAAATGTAATGCATCTTCCTTCCCAAATATAATATCTACATCTTCCTGCGAAGCAAGAAACACACTTGAAAAGTGCGTAGGTATAGTTCTTGAAGGTTCAAAACCAGCTTCAGTTAAAACTAATCTTGGTTCAATTTGAATATTTCCGTAAGTTGCTATCCCAGACATAGAATCTGAGATAAATTTATTATCAGACCCTGGAGGATTGACACCTACAAATTTGTCTACCATTCCTAAATAAATATCGGTGATAATACCAAAAAATCTTGAAGTATTTCCTTGTACTCTTACGAA
>CAYRIG010000278.1:0-2709 GCA_964424315.1 uncultured Dehalococcoidia bacterium
GGATAGAAGATAGCGAAGATATTCTTACTGATCTTGACCAAGCATTACAGAAGTCCGTTTAACATATATCTGATGAAATGAAGTTTAGTAGAGAGCTCTTAGAAATTAATGAGCTAGATGAGCCTTCCTTAAATATTTTTGATGGAGGGCTCATAAAAAAAATTAATCTCGCTTATGAAACCTATGGTCATTTAAATACCGAAAAAGACAATGTGATTTTGTTGTTTCATGCTTTGACTGGCAGCCAACATGCTGCAGGAAAAAGTATTGACGGTCCAGGTTTAATTGAAGGTGACAATATTAATGCCAGATGGAATGAAGAAATGCATCTGGGTTGGTGGGATGGTTTTATTGGACCCGGAAAGGCCCTAGATACAAATAAATTTTTTGTATTATCAATAAATTATATAGGAAGTTGTTATGGATCTACCGGGCCAGCTTCATTTGCATCGGACGGTAAAAGATATGGATCAAGGTTTCCAAAAATAACTTTATCAGACATAGTCGATAGCCAAATAAGCTTATTAAAAAGATTAAAAATTTCCAACTTACATGCAGTAATCGGTGCTTCTATAGGTGGTATGATGTGCCTTAGTCTTTCTACTAGGTATCCTGGTTTAGTTAAAAATGTTATACCTATTGCGGCTGGAATCAACACAACACCACTACAAAGAATTTTAAATTTGGAACAGGCCTTTGCGATAGAAACCGACCCAAATTTTAATAAAGGCAACTATTACGATTCGAGTTACCCAGATAACGGTCTAGCTCTTGCAAGAATGATTGGTCATAAAACATTTGTTTCCCTTAATGAATTAGAAAATAGAGCTAAATCTGGAATAATTAAGTCGACCGATGCATTAACTTGGTACAAACCAAGTAGTGAAATAGAATCATATATGTTACATCAAGGAAAACAATTCACTGAGAGATTTGATGCTAACTCCTACTTGAGACTATTAGATGCATGGCAACGTTTTGATTTAGTTGGAGAATCAAATTCCAAAACTAAATTTGACGTATTTAATAAATCTAAACAACAAAAATTTTTGATATTCTCAATCGATTCAGATGTTTGCTATTACCCTGAACAACAATATGAGTTATCTAACCTACTAGAAAAATCTGATGTTCACCATGTCCACATTACCGTACATTCTAAACAAGGGCATGACTCATTTTTGTTAGAACCTAATCTTTTTACACCTCATATCAAATCACTACTAGAAAATAAAATTTAAAATATTTTACCTGGTTTTATTTTCCTTCCCACTCTGATTTTAATATGGAGTAGAAAACAATATCTCTTCTTACATTCTTTGAAATTTCATGTTTTCGAAATATCGCCTCTTTGGTCATATTGATTTTTTTCATCACCGATTGTGAAGGTAAATTTCTAACATCAGTGTGAGCAAATATTTTTTCTAATTTCAGTTTATTAAAACCATAATTAAGTACCTCTTCACAAGCTTCAGGAATAATACCAATCCCCCAATATTCTTTTGCGAGAGAATAACCTAATTCTGCCCTTTTGTCTTTCTGATCTATATATAAACCTATCCCCCCAACAATTTGTAAATTGTAAATAATTGTAAATCTCGCTATTTCATTCCACTTGGCATATACAGCTTTTTCGACAAATTCTTTTACACTTTCTAAAGTATGAAAATCTAGAAACCTATTCCATTCATCATCTAAAGAATATTTCTGTATCACTTCAAGATCTGATAGCTGAATAGGTCTTAGAGTAAGTCTTTTAGTATTAATTGGAGGAACAGTATCTCTATTAATGTCATTCATAGAATTTTATATTGGTTAGTGATTTTATGGTAAGTTGAATTCTCATAAGGGCTACATTTCGTAAAATCAGAGGGGGAAAGAGGGTAAATGCTTGAGAACGAATTGGGATTGGTGGGCGGTATAGGACTTGAACCTATGACTTCCTGTTTGTAAGTTAGGCACACGCTTTTTATAGGGATTTATATAGTCCATTCATTTAAATATAAAACATGAATAAAGGTATCGGTTGAGGTCTATATAGGTTTTTGTAGTCCCTAGGCATACATTGGGCATACAAAGGTCTAATGGTCTTAGAGAGAGTTGAAGATCATGCTTTTAGCGAGAGGTATTTTCCTGAGCTCCTCGTGGCTTTTATTACCCGACTTCAAAAAATCTTTATACCTGTCACTATTAATTGGTGGTATTGTTTGGGTAAATATCTGATTCTTTGTTTTATCGATGTACACCATATGAAATGGGAGCCTGAGATGGGCATATACACCGAACATATGCGAATTGTTTGGTTGATCAGTATCGAATTGAAAAATTGGGTTTGGGTTCTTCCCACTTGCTCCATCAAGCATTACTCCAGTACCGACTGCCATGGCATAGGATAATCGAGGAGTTAAGCTTGGTACGTCTTTATGAAATGCAGCCGAATAAAGCGTATCAGTCGGATCGTAGCCAACATCAAGCCACGGAGTGTAGTCGAGAATAGCATCTAAATCTTTCGTAAAGGTATTACCGACCCGATCTCTCGCATAGTACTCTCTAATGACAACCCATTGGGCATATAAGTCCACGTCTTTGCCTAGTGGGTCATTGAAACGATAGAGACATCTTTTAGCGTGCTTCACAAATAAATTTGTTAGCGGTATCTGATTTGAATCCTGCGTTTCTTGTGAAAATACTGCATTGTTTATTAACTGT
>CAYRIG010000279.1:0-2687 GCA_964424315.1 uncultured Dehalococcoidia bacterium
CACATGCTGATAGTAATATTATGGATATGAGGACCAATACAAAATTTAACTTGCTGATAAAGATTCTATTTATTGACATTAGGTTCACCTATTTGCGTTTTGAGAATTCTAAACAAATTTTTTAGTGTATTGTTAATTAAATCATTATTGGGAGGGAATTCAAACCGATTTGCAAAATTGTTTTAATTAGATTCTTCGACTTTTTTGGGTTAATTTAATTCGTATAATGTATGCGAAAGTTGATGCCAAGACAATCAAAAAAATTAAAGTCAAAATGCCGGGCAATGCAGAAAATTGTTTTACAAACAGTTCGAACACAGCATCGTTTTGTGAATTTGGATCATTTATCAATATTTTAATTTGCCAGTTCCCTGGAACTTCAAATTTATGATTGAATTCGTAAGCAGATGAATCAAAAGGAGATATATATGCTCTTTGTGGAGGAATCCAATCATCGGTGTCAGGAATTTTTAAAGCTACGTAGATATCTAGGTCAGATATCGAAGTGTTTGTATTCGAATCAATAATTTGTATGGAAAAATGTGTTTTGCCAATTTGAGGGGAAGGAGGGATTGTACCAAATTTTACAATGTATAAATCAATTTTTTGTGTTTGGTAATTTGTGATTCGGCCATTCGCTTCTGCTTTTATATTAGAGTGGTATACAAATAAAGCACAGCTTAATATCAAATAACTTGCAACTATGATTTTTGTCATTTGCGGAAGGTTGTTATTATTATTTCAGGATATCTAATAAAGTTAATACGTTTATGAAATTAGTATACTTTAATAACGATAATAAATGTATTAAATTAGTTGATAATAATAGAAGTCGATTTATTATAGAAAAATATTGGTAGCTAGGACATTATATGATGAATGATTGGGCTCAAATAATCGTTAATGCGTTAAAAGAATCTGGAATTTCGTTTCTTAGCGGAGTTCCAGATTCTAGTTTGAGTAAAGTGATTAATTTGCTTGAGGAAGACGATTATTTTACATTAGTGCCAGCTACTAGAGAAGAAGAAGCGATCGGTATTGCAGCTGGTGCATATGTAAGCGGTGTTAAATCAGCTGTGTATATGCAATCAAGCGGGGTCGGGAACAGTGTTAATGCATTGGCTAGTTTATGTTTGCCAGCAAGAATCCCTATACCGATGTTGATCAACCTAAGGGGAGAAGTTGGTGAATTTAACATTTCTCAAGTATTTATGGGAAGGTCAACTCCCAAAATCTTTGATGAGTTCAATATTGCAACTTATATCATCGATTCTGATTATAAATTGAAGGAAAAGTTCATTGGGGCTTTGAAATTATGTTATGCATCTCATCAGCCTTTAGCGATGTGTTTGACACCTCTATTACATGGAGGTAAAAATGCTTAGGTTTGATTCTATCAAGCGATTGATGCGAAATTTAGATAAAGAAGTGGTAGTTGTCGGTAATTTGGGTCCGACCTCCGACGAAATGTGGCATGCAGAAGACAGAGAGAAGAATTATTATACATATGGTTCAATGGGATTATGTTCTTCGATAGCTTTAGGAATTTCACTTAATTGCAAGAATAAAGTTGTTGCTTTTGATGGTGATGGTTCTATTTTGATGAATCTTGGTTCTTTAGCAACTATTGGTCGTGAAAATCCTTCAAATCTGATTGTTTTGATTTGGGATAATGAAATGTGGGGACAGGTAGGCAGACAATACAGTCATACTTATTACAAAGCTAATTTGGAAGAAATATCAAAAGGTAGTGGGATTAGTCAAACGGCCACTGTTGATAATATAGAACAACTCGAAAGTGTTTTTGATAAAGCTCTTTCGTCTGAAGAATCTTGGGTGATTGTAGCTAAAATAGAGGAAGGGGAATATTTGCCGGTAGCTCCAGTAGAACCTGAGAAAACCACTTACAGATTCAGAGAATCAATGTTGAAAAATACTAAAGCTTAAATCTGATTTTAGTAGGTCTAATTATTGATTTTTAGTTTATGTCAAATTATTTTTAATATCTGTATAATTAGTTCGGTTGTTATTTGTGCCCAGGTGGTGGAATGGTAGACACGACAGACTTAAAATCTGTTGCCCGTAAGGGCGTGTGGGTTCGAGTCCCTCTCTGGGCATTCATTAGTGATTTTAGTTTCATATATAGCATTTTGAATTACATTGATTTACTAAAATAAATATCTTAATTGAACATCTTGGGTAAGAAAATTGAAACTTTTTAGAGTTGGGATAGATATCGGTGGCACATTTACAGATATTGTATTTTTAGGCGATGACGGTACAGTAAAAGTAATTAAAGAGTCTAGTACCCCTGACGATTATAGTCGTGCGGTTATTACAGGGATTACTGTGGGCTTGGATGAGTTATCGATTTCTCCAAAAGATATAGAAGAGGTAAACCATGGATTTACCGTTGCAACTAATGCGATCTTGGAGGGCAATGGTGAACGTATGGCATTAATAACCACTAAAGGATTTCGGGATGTTTTAGAACTTTCTCGTATACGTACACCAAGATTATATGACCTTTACTATGAAAAACCTCTCCCATTAGTTGAGCGAAGATTTAGATTAGAAGTTGATGAAAGGATAAGCCATAAGGGAGAAATTTTAAAACCCGTAAACGTTAAAGATGTGGAATCTGCTGTTGATCTAGTAGAGAATGAATCTATAAATTCTGTAGCTAT
>CAYRIG010000280.1:0-2676 GCA_964424315.1 uncultured Dehalococcoidia bacterium
AAATCATAATTAAATCTCAAGAGGAATCATCCTATGAAAAGTAAAAATGAAATAAAAATAATGCTTAATAAAATTGAAAGGAAATTGTGGTGGTGCTCCTTTTATTCTGCGTTTTTTGAAAGGATGGAAGGGGTAAAAAACAATCCCAAAAGGACTGCAGAATTGAAAGCGGAAGAAAGTTCAACAGACTGGTTGATGTATGAGGAACTAAATATTTCTAATGAAGAAATCAATAAGATAAAATCAAACAATCACAATTATAAGGATGGTTTAATCCATGAAGCGGAAACTCTTTACTGGGTTTTGGGTAAAGAGAAAGATTTATTTTATTTTTCTGCAATTCACAGTCAGAAATCACAACAGTTAGCAGGAAGGCAAAGTATTGTTTAATGAAAAATATTCAATACCAAAAACTAATTTTTCGCTGTAATCGGGTTGGTTATTTTACATTTGTTAAATTTCTCATTATGATTTGGAGTATAAAATGAGTATAGATAAAATAATTGCAAATTTTATAAGCCAGAGAAAGCTCTTCTCCGAAACTACGGATTTTTCAGACCTACCCGGTATATATGCTATTTTTACCAATAGTGGGGTTTTACCACACATCCCTGATTCTATTCCAGCTGATAAGATTATATACATTGGGAAAACAGAAAAGAGTCAGCGAAGCAGGGATGCCAATACACATTTTTCCACCGGTAAAACAGGAAGCTCTACACTTCGCAGATCTATAGGAGCCTTATACAGGGAGCAAATGGAATTAATTCCGATTCCTCGTGGTGAAAGTGATATTATTAAAGGCAGGAAAAGTCATTTCAAGTTTGATGCAGGAAGCGAAGTAAAAATTACAAATTGGATGAAATCTCAATTGTCATTATCATTTTATGAATATCCCTATTCAAAAGATGAAATTGAATTGCTTGAAACACAATTGATTCACCGTTTAACCCCAATCCTTAATCTCTCGAAGAATCCTGGGAATCCTTACAAAAACTTAATTTCAAATCTCAGAAAGATTTGCGGCAATATAGCCTATGGTGCTGCCAGAACAGGAGAGGAAGTTGTTAAAGAAAAACCAGTAAAATATTTCACGGGCGCTGGTGCAAAAGGAAAATATGTTAATCTTTGGAAAGATGTTATCCCTGGGATTATTACAGCATTGGAAAATGAACAAGGTTCGGATCAAATTCAAATGGATAGAGGAGAGTTTTCAAAAGTTGGTAACAGGAAGAGCTATTCATTCAGTCTTGAAATGGCACAGGGCAGGGTAAGTAATAATATTAGTGGCTCAGCTGTTGCCCGTGATTTAGCTGGTGTGTTAACCGGTTCATCCCTGGTCATGCAATTTCTTAAGGCTGGAACATATAAAATCAATATGGATAAAAATTTCCTCCTTTATATAACTAAGATTAATTAATTCAATTTAATTTAGTGTGTAGGTGTATTTACAAGAAGCAGTAGAAAAACACTTTAATACGGTCTATCTGGAATGTTACGACCGCCCTGCTGGCCATGCCGAGTTAGAAGATTATCTGAAAAGAACAAAGGCTTGCAAGGCTGTTACATCAGGACATTTGAAAAAAATATTTTCGGATAGTCATTGGAATTACAGCAGAACATGGGGAGTCCCAACTGATGATCGGATGGATGAACTTGCTGCTGGTATTAAAAATGATCTGAAATTTGTTTATAACAATTCCCCAGTCAATAATGCGGAAGAACGATTATTAACTACTATAGTTGATACCATAAAAAATATAGAGATTGTCTCTGTTATTCTTGCATTTTTAATTCCTGAAAAATATTGCATTATAGCACCACCCCCAGAGCATATGATAGGTTTTCGCAGACGAAGTGATAAGGTGGCCACCCTTCAGGATTATTTTAATGATTACCGCACTTTGGCTACAAAATATGATATGAAAGTATTTGATTTGGAAAAAGCTATGTGGACCATTTATCAGTTGCGTTACAGGCTTACTGATTACAATCCGCAATTAACAGAACAACTCTGGAATGAATATCTAAATGATCCTCATATTTTGCGCCTGCGTGTGAAGAACCTGCTTAATGAGATCTGGGGCGATAATATTGATGATGATTTGAAATCAAAAATACTAAAGGAAAAAGATCCGGAAGTGGCATTGATCCTTGCAATGCGCTACTTCGAACAATTACTTTGGAATCGTGTAGCAAAAAAATTAGACACTAATGAACTCAAAACATTGAAATCAGCAGCAAAGAAAGGGAATATTCTTTCCAACCTAATGGATGTTGCAGATATCGATCCTTTTCTGATGAGTAAAGCTCATAAAATATGGCGAAAAAGGAATATGGCGATGCATGCTGGTGATAATCCGGATACCATTTCTATATCCACTGATGATGTTGACGATGCCATTGAACTTAACAATATGGTAAACTAATCATGCTGATCTTTGAAACATTATATTTAGGAGATTTATAATGAAAGATGCAGAAACATAGCATTTCTTCTAAGATGATTTCTGCTTGAATTCATTCCAGTATTTAATAACCTCGATCCTAATATTATAATTCTATTCACTGAATAATTGCTTACTGTAACTGAATATTCTTTTGTAGTGTCTACAATAGTAGATTCATTTCCAATTACATGCTTCAAGATTTAGAAATAAAACATGAATACCGTAC
>CAYRIG010000281.1:0-2672 GCA_964424315.1 uncultured Dehalococcoidia bacterium
AAATAGCGTCAATAAACCTAAAATTGTCCATGAAGCGAAGCAGGATAGCTATCAAAAGAAATGGATAAAGATTCGGTAATGAGATCTGAAAGAAATTTCGAATTTCTCCAGCACCATCAACCATATTCGCTTCAAGTTGATCCCTTGGGACTCGTTTTAATCCAGCTAAGACAATTAAAATAATTAAAGGTGTCCATTGCCAAATGTCAACCATTACTATGCCAATCATTGCAGTTCCCGTGTCACCTAAAATGGATCTTTCTCCTAGAATGCCAAGACTCTGCATAAACCAATGATACCATCCAAATGTTGAGTTATAGAGATAATACCATACCATTCCTGCAACAACTGGTGCCATCATCATAGGCATCAAAATGATTGTTACTAATAATTTTTCAAACTTCATTCGATTAAGAATTACAGCCAATATAACGCCTAATCCTACTTCAGTAATCAAACAAAGAAAGCTGTATTTCAATAACAGAATCCATCCATCAGCAAATAAGGCATCACGTGTTAGTCTTCTCCAATTGATAAAGTTATTCCATTTGTCTCCACTTAGTACATCTACTTTGTGAAAACTCATCCAAATCAGCCAGAAAAAAGGATATAGAGTTATACATGCCAACAAAATGACAGCCGGCAAAATTAGATATAGATAATATTTTTTCGATGGTTGAGAATGAAATGATGAAGGCATATAATCAACTACCCGCACACCTCCGTTCATTGTAAATTTTTCAGGATATGTATTTGCTTTTGTAGCTCCTTCAGCAGCAAAATCTTTTTGTTGTAGTTTCGAACCAATAGTCATGACTCTTGCAGAATCTGTGAAAAAATGTATGAACAAAAAGGGGAGATCAAAGACCTCCCCATGGGATCAAGTATTAAAAGATACCATTCGCCTCATCAACTTGCTCGCGAATAGATTCGCAAGCTTCATCAGCAGTTTTTTCACCAGCGATGCACCTTTGAGCTTCATTTGCAAGGATACGATGATATTCATTCACTTCGGGAATCTTTGGTCCAAGAACAAAATGAGGATCTTTAATACCATGATCGTAAACAGCATCAAATGTTAGAGCATTGGGCATATTTGTTGGTCGATGCCTAGCCTTGTTTACTCCGGCAATATCCATCACTGACTTTCGTGTAGGTGTTCCACCTAGTCCACGTAAAACATCAAATTGAACATTTTTTGATGTAGCCCATATTGCAAAAATGTAAGCCGCACGTTTAAGATCTTCTGATGCACCTCCGTTAATTCCGATACCCCCAATTCCACAATTGCATCCATTGACTGCAGGACCACCGTTTACAATCCATTCTGGGTCTCCTTTTGGACAGGGGCCATATGCTGTTTTTCCTCCTGCAGCTTTTGAGGTTTTAGGATCTTCAATCGATGCCGCAAATTCATGATATTGCACCTGCATGGCTATTTGCCCAGCCTGATAAACGGTATTTAACTGTAAGGTCCCATTAGCCAAATTATCGGGATGACTGACATCTGCCTGATCCTTATACATTTGCATAATTTTGACTGATTGAGCATCCCCCCAGTTTGTTTTTCCAGGTTCTCGTGAACCGAGTTTATCGTCCACATTGAATTCTGTCCAACGTCCATTTGCAAAAAGCATCCTCTGAATGTCTAACTGAGTGGTCCATGCAAAAGAGCCTTGGTGTTGAGCATAACCATATGGAATGTCACGGTTTCCGCTCTCTCTCACTTTTTTAAAGAATACAGCAAAATCATATACATTCTTCCAAGTCGTTTCTGAAGTATATTCCATCCTATAGCCATATTCTTTTTCAAAGTCTTTGCTCAGTTTTTCAAACAAATCCTGTCTGTAAAAAGTACATGCTACAGCACAGTCATAAGGGAAGGCTACGATACGACCTGGTTGATAATAAACACCACAAGCCTTCAGATAGTTCTCAAACCAAACATCTTCTCCATATCCTTCAGGATCTTGTGGTAAAGTATTGTCTTGTGTGTAGCGGGATAAATCTTCGTAAAAACCCGCAAAAGGTGAACCAATTGGTTTATCCTGGATATAATTGAGGTGAAAATCAGCCTGACCTGACCTAAGATCTATGCCCACTTTTTGCTGAACCACAGGTAGATCATCCGTGAGGATTTCTACTTCTATACCTGTCAAATCATAAAAGGTTTTCAAATTATCACGTATAGCAAATGAGGGGGGAGTATTTTCACTCATAAATACTAATTTTGACCCATCATACTGCTTCCATTTTGCAGCATCTGAAGAAGCTGCATAAACAGAACGACGTTTTATCATCGAGTTAAGACCAACAGCGACAGAACCTGCACCAAGATACGTTGCAACGCCTCCCCCAAGTTTAAGAAAATCTCTTCTATTCACTCTCTTAGAAATAGAATTTTTTGGTATTTGAAACATAATGATCTCCTAAATAGGGTTAATTGCCCTACACTTATAGTATTGAACAAGTATAGAACATGAATTCTCTTGGCTATTAATGAATAGCCTAAAGATAAAGAATCTTAGGTTTAATATCTGAAAATATTTATGTCAAGTTCTGTTTATATTTTTTTGAGATTGTTTACATATAGATAGATCTATGGTAAGATGTCTTAATTTAAACCGCATATGGAGTAATGCAATGATTCAATGCAAGGAATGCCAAAGTGA
>CAYRIG010000282.1:0-2662 GCA_964424315.1 uncultured Dehalococcoidia bacterium
ATGGATACGGATGGAGATGGTCTAGCAGATACCATTGCTATGGATACGGATGGGGATGGTAAAGCGGATATCAAGATTAAAAAATAAGTCGATTATACTTTTTCCGGACCAAGTGTTAAATTTGCTTGGTTATGTTGGAAATAGTTGAAAGAATTATTCATGGAAAACATTGTCCAAAATGCGGTAATTAAAGGTTGTACAAACTTATAAACAACCGCTTTAAATGCAGTGCATGTTTTTATAAATACACCCTTGGGCTTATTAAAAAGACCTTAAACTTTTGCACTATTTCAGTTTGGAAATTCCTGCCAATAAAGCGATTAAAGACTTGAGTTGGAGTTACCCCAAGGTTCGGAATCAATACATGGATTATCGCTTGGATATTTTTGACTACCTTGCGGAAGAGTACCGGAAACTATCGGATGAAATCAAATGCGATAAACATTGAAGCACTTGTGAATATGCTGATACACAAGTAGAAAATTGCGAAAATTGATTTAATAAATTATTTTATACGAACAACAACACTATCAGTTAAAGAATAGTAATGTCCGTAAATAACTACCATCTTACCTTTCATCTCTGGCATAAATCCTACCATAGAATAACCAATACCATCTTTCGTGTATGAAGATGGATTGACCACGGGGTAAAAATCAGTCCTAATTTTGTCACTCCAGTAAAACTTATTTTTTGTTCTCCAGGTAATTCGTTCTGTTTTGTTTGTTCCAGTAATTCCTTTCATCTTAAAGATGGATTGTTTATTACTACTAATACGGATATGATAAACTCCATTAGTATCAATCTTCATAGGGTAGTTTCTTTCATTCAACATTTCAATTCTGAATGAAATACTATCTTGTGAGTATAACAAACCCAACCCCAACATCAAGATAAAGAACTTTTGTATTATTTTATTAATATATAGAGATGGGTTATTATACTGTGATTGATATGGATAATATAATTCCATCTTCTTTTCCTAAATAAATATGCTCAAAATATTAATTAATTATTCAATTCGAGTTAATGTATACGTAATCTTTTTTTGAAGTAAATCTGTCAATTCATTTTTCCTTTTTGACAAACTCACACATTCAGACACTAGTTTTTCATATTTTTTCCTATGTTTTCTTTTCCATGTGGCTTTTGATTCTTCCATAACTTTGTTTCGACCGCCACTACCCCACTCGGACACAAACTCCGTTTCACCTTCAATAGTTTTAAATTGCTCTGTTTTCTCCCCATCGGTGCTTGTAGAGTATATTTTTTCTAATTTATCATAGTATTTCTCAAACTTAGTATCATCGGAACTACTAGAGCTGCATAATTTATTCATATCATCACGTATATCATCCAGCTCATCGCTAACATCCGCAAGTTCTTTATTTACTTTACCCCCCCATTCCGCCAATGTTACAATTTTATCTTTTGATATAGATACAATTTCCAGATTATAATTGTCAATACCGAAAGTACTATCAAACCATTTTTTCTTTTTTCTATTATAACCTGTTGATCCATCTAACGAAAGTTCATAAACAGTTGTATCAATTACTAAACTATCATTAAAACCATAAACTCCCCGTATTATGTCCTTCGCCTCCTTATTTTTCTCTTTCTTAAGGGCTTCAAGGTATTCATTAACGTATTCATCATTATACCAATCAATATAATGTTGGGGTAAAGTTCGAATTTCTGTTTCCATTTTGTTATTAAACTTTTTCTTATCGTTTTTATTAAATGTCACCATAACGAAATATCTATAGTTGAGTTCAGAAGAATTTAAGTATTTATAATATTTTTTTGCTCTGGGATCATCACCACTCATAAATTCATAAATCACTTCAGGGTCTAAACCATCCGACCATTTTCCAAACAACAGATCTTGAACATCATAAGTCACCTTTGGTTCACCAGCGTATTTATAGATTCCAACATAATCAGAATAATGAAGGTCGTGACGATATTTTTTATTCACATAATAATGACCTTTCTCTCCTCCAGTTACTCTTATCCTTTTTTCTCCATCTTTTGTTTCAAAAATCATTCTGTGTTTGCTAATGCTACTTTCATCCCACCCCCTCTTCCAATAAGTTTCGTTTCCATTCATATTAAAATTAGGTTGCCATAAAAATTCATTTATCCCAAAAGTCATTTCCTTATATTTATTGATAGTTAATAGCTCGAGCTCCCGGGCTCCGGGCTCCGGGGTATTTTCGGAGCGCCAAACACCATAAAATTGTGTTAATATATTAGTATCCCATAGCCCCATAGTATCACCATCTGCATTATAATGAACCCAAACACCAGATTTTTCATTATTTTCGTAAACACCTTTAATATGGGAACCATCTTCGTTATAGACAAACCAGTCTCCATCTTTATTACCTTCTACATAATTAGCAGAACTATCGGTTTTCCCTGCTTCATTCCTCCATGTCCATATACCGTTTTTTTCTCCGTTCTTGTAGTCTCCATCAGTCGTTTTAACTCCCTTATTGAATGTGACATAATTTCCATGAAGCTCCCCATTATTGTTGAAATTTTGACTCATTAATATCTCTTTATCACCAGGATCATACCAGTTCCATTCCCCAACTTTTATATCCTTCAAATATTTCCCTGCAACATATTTAAAACCATCATACCATAACCATTC
>CAYRIG010000283.1:0-2662 GCA_964424315.1 uncultured Dehalococcoidia bacterium
TGATCATAACTGACAGATCTAAATATTCGTGTTATACGGCATATCAGGAAGATTTGTCCTGTAGAGCATGTGATGTTACTCCTCATAAAGTTACAGCAGCTAAAGAGTCTTCGAGTGAAAATCATGAATTTGAAGACGGCAAACATACAACTAAAGGGGTTTCATCTTTGGTTGGACAGATGTTTGGATACATGCACAGTTAAATTCTAGCCTCTTGAATTTAATTGATATATTTACCAAACTGTAGAGCTATTAAATCAAAGATAACTCGGCTCTCAAGCCAAAATAGGTCTTGTAGTTAAAATCAATCCTACTATTGAAAGGACTATCCCTAAAATCAATACAAATTTATTGATTGAAATCTTATTGCTGTAGTTTGCTCCGAGATAACTTCCCAAAGCAGCTGAGCTAGTCATGAGAATCATCAAACCGTAGTCGACCTGGTTGTTGAAAGAATGGCCAATGACTCCTGCAATCCCCATAAAAAATCCTATGAAGAGGTTAGACCCTGCAGCAATGCGTGGATCAATTTTTAGGATTCGGATTATCGCAGGTAATCTGATACTTCCTAATATTAATCCAACCGCTCCTCCTAGGGTACCTATTGATAATCCTAAGCTGGATTCTATTGCAATAGAAGTTTTGTTGAATTTACCTTTAGTGCTGTCGATGTTTGTGCCAAGAGCGTCACTCATTTTTTGTTTTTTCGATAATCCCAGGATGATAAATTCGATCCCTTGCCATAAAACTAGTATCCCAGCACTAATCAGTAATAAATCTATAGGAACATGCGGAGATAATAAACCTCCGATAAAAGTACCCGCAGTTGCAGGTATGCCCATAAATAAAATGATTCGTTTGTTTATGTTTTTTTCTCTTATATGCTTAACTGCGCCGAAAAAAGATGATACAGATGAAGTAATAATATTTGTTCCTGCTGCTATTCGTGGATCAATACCTAAAAGTAACATAGCTGGAAGGCGGATTGTTCCGAGAGCTAAACCCACTAATCCACCAAGAACTCCAACGAAAAAGGAAATGATGGTTAGAACTACAGCCACTAAAATGGATATATTAGAGGCGAATGTGTACAACATTGTGAATGAGATGTTTTTGTCAGCAGTTCAATAGGATTTCTATTGAGGTGAAATGTTCAGCTTGGTGTAATCTGAACCATCGATATTTAATGTCCCTTCTATCGTAACTGCATTAATAACATTTTCTGAATTGATCCAAACGTTTACAGTTATAGTACCTGATCCTGAACCTTCCGTTATATTAGATATTTGACTTGCGTCTATATCTCCACTAATTCCTCTATGGGAAACGTTATTTATCCATTTAGAGCTACCTTCTTGAACATTATTTAAGCCTGATAGGAAGGAATGCAATTTAGAAGATTCTATTGCAGTTGCCAGTTCTTTATTGTCAGTTTCGACCGAAAGAGCAAAAGTCCTGGAGTCTTCGTTTAATGTTGCTAAAGCTAAATTAAGCGTTTCATCGATCCCTACAGTTACTGTCGGTGTTGGAGTAGCCTGATATTCAGTTCTAGTTCCTCGCTGGAATACTGGGCTTTGTGGACTAGATTTACCTGAACCCTTACACGAATCATTGGGGTCCCTAAAAAGTACGAAAAGACCATGATGTTCTTTGTCTACGACAGGTAAACCGCCACCGCCTCTAAGTTCATCTAGTTTGAGCCATGGATTAGGCATAATGTTTTCGGTAAATAAATACAATCCAGTTATTTTGTCTTCGTAGTTATATACGATCAAATATTCTGAATCTTTGTAGTAATCTTCTGATAAATAGAATTTTCCTCTTCCGAAAGAGCAGAGCACAGGATCCTGGAGTCCAGCCGCTACAGCCTCTGCTCCAGTAAAAGGTAATTCCTTAGAACCAGTTATGATTGGTCCGTTGCCTGCGGAATCATAACCTATTGATGCTATGGTTATGGGACCGAGATCGACGTGTCTGACCTTGTTTGTAGAAGAAATTATGAGTAAGACAATTATTGCTACTACAGCAGCTACAGCGAAACTAGCAAAAAAGGTTATCAATAATTTCTTGCTGATATTTGAAGCTAGAGTAGTCATTCAATATTTCCTAAAGGCTACAAGCATTTGACGGATTTTGGAAATAAATAGGTAGAGCCCAGTGTGAGCCTTCAATTACAGTGATATTGCTAGGAATGACTAAGGTTTGAGAATTAATCCAAGGATTAGACATAGATTCATAACTGTATAGGTAGATTCCAATTAGATCACCTATATTGTTGTAAACAAGCAAGTTAGGCATTTCGGCATGGGAAAAATATCGCCCGATGCCTTCTATACATTGGCCTTTCTCGGTCCAATTAGCTGAATTCGCTTCTGCTGCAGTCAAAGGAAAAACATGAGTGTCTTCGAGTTTGTTCTGCACAGTTTGGTCATCCCATCTACCCTTTACCTGTGTTCCTCCCCAGGCAAACAGAGCTTGTTCAAGTGATTCAACTGGTTCTGGTTCTGGTTTAACGAGATAAAAAATACCAACTGCTAGCAGTGCACCTATAATGATGCCAGCTATTGATGTTTTGATTAAAGAATTCATTATGCAGTAAAATTCCTTGGCTTCATTATACACATTGTGATTTCTTTGTAAAATTTGTGTCAGTTTTCTTTTA
>CAYRIG010000284.1:0-2642 GCA_964424315.1 uncultured Dehalococcoidia bacterium
AAAAAATTCAACAATATTTTGTTAAATTTATCTGGTTGTTCCATGTTCACCATATGTCCTGAATCAGTTACGGTTTTCAGCACTGACTTTGTTATTCCTGTTCGGAGCACATTGGATGTCATGTGGAAATAGTTTAAGTCATTTTCTCCCAATATTACCAAGGTTGGCACTTTTATTTCTTTTAATTTAGAATACGCGGCTAATCGTGGAGCGGCAGGTGGGTTATTGGTGACGGTTTTAAAATCGTGATTTTTGATTATTTCTCTTAGCAAAGAATTGCATCGGGTGTTGTTTATAGCCGGTGCAAATACTGGATGTCGATAGACTTGCTGAATGGTTTGGGTATACTCACCCAAGCTTATGGTTTCTAGTATCTTATCGTCTATCTCTGTCGTCTCATCATTATCAGGCATCCCTGATAATGCCGGAGACACCAATACCAATGAATTTACTTTGTATGGGAATTGCAGATAAAAATCGACTGCTATTTGAGCTCCAGAAGATAGGCCAATTAAATCTATTTCCCCCCCCAGCTTTAAATGTTCACACAATGTATTTAAATCATTTTCATTTGAATATGTTTTTGAGGATGATAGCATCGATTTGCCATATCCTCTTTGATCGTATGCTATTACTTGATTTTGATGAGCTAGTACGTCAAATGAGTCGTTCCACATTTCTAAATTCAGACAAGATCCGTGTATTAAAATGGCAGGATTGCTTATGCCACATTTCTTGTAATACAGGGAGCAGCCACCATCAATGTCTATGTAAGGCATTTAAAGCGCCTTAGTCGTATGATTCAATTCTCTTTTTAGGGCGATTTTAGCTGCCAGATAACCGCACATACCATGTACCCCACTTCCAGGTGGAGTCGAAGAAGAACAAAAATAGAGTCCTTCGGTAGGAGTAGCGTATGGAGTTAAAGACCAATCAGGCCGTGTGAATAATTGGCGGTAATCTTGTATGCCTCCTGTTATGTCTCCTCCTATGTAATTCGGGTTATATTGCTCCATATCGATTGTGCTTTTAGTCGTTTTTTGTATTATTAAGTCTTTAAACCCTGGAGCAAACCTTTCAATTTGGTTTTCTATTTGATCAGTCATGTCTTTAGTCGAACCGTGAGGCACGTGACAGTAACCCCAAAGTGTGTGTTTGCCATCAGGAGCTCTTGTATTGTCAAATAGGCTTTGCTGACCAATCAGTACATATGGTTTATCGGGATGTTTTCCATCTGCTACTTCTTGTTCTGCTTCCGCTACTTCTAACGAAGTTCCACCTAAATGTATTGTGCCAGCTTCATGACAATCTTTTGACAGCCACGGTACAGGTTCATTTAATGCCCAATCAATTTTAAAAACTCCTGAGCCATACCTGAATCTATTCATGGATTTGATGTAGTTTTTGTTGAGATTATCGCCTGCGATCGCAACTAATTGTTTTGGTGTAATGTCGCACAATATGATTTTTGATTTGGGTAATTCACTCAATGAACTTATGAAATTGCCTGTTTCAATCTTACCGCCGTATTCTAACAAACACTTTTTAAGTGCATCAGAGATACTTTGTGAACCAAACTTTGCGATAGGCCATCCTGAGTAATGGCCTGCAGCGTTTAGCGTTAACCCAATACCAGCAGTAAATGGTGAATTTAATGGTTGTGTTGCATGTGCAGCTATTCCTACAAATAGAGATTTAGTTCTTTCGGATTTAAATTTGGATTTAACTAGACCTAATGCAGATCTAGCTCCAAGTAAACCAAACCTAGCTGTTTTGAATGGATGCTTTGGAAATCTAAGTGGACTTAAAATATCTTCTATTAGATAGGGCCAGTTTTTAACTAGAGGATTAAATAGATTTTTGTAAGGTGCGCTATCTATTCCCAGAGCATCGGCTGTTTCGTTTACAGACCTTTTTAATATTACGGATTCACCGTTATTTAAGGGGTGACCGACAGGAGCTGTAGGCTGAATCCATTCTAATCCATAAGACTCAAGATCTAATGATTTGAAAAATGGAGAACTTATGGCTAGTGGGTAAAATGCAGAACATATGTCATGTCTGAAGTCGGGTGCAGTTATAAAATCTGATCTTACTCCTCCTCCAATAACTTTTGCCCCTTCTATAACCAAAACACTAAAGCCTTCTCTAGCAATTGTTATTGCTGACGATAGACCGTTAGGTCCGGAACCTATTATTATGGCGTCGTATTCTTTCAATTTATGATTGCATTATATGGATTTGAAAGGTCATAGTAATTAGATATTGTATTTGTTTACCGAGATTTAACCAACTGTAACGATGAGATTCATATACTAAATCATTAAATTTTATTAGTTTAATCAAGATAAAATATGTGAATTTAACACTCTAATTTACCTAGAACTGTAAAGTTTCTGACTGTATTTTCAAATGTATACACGAGTAAGCAAATTAATTTATTCCGTTATTTAAAGTGGTTTAAAAATGATTTGTTTGTGTTTTTTGTAACAGATGTGTGTTTGGAAATGATTATTAAAACTTATCGTAAATAGGTGAACAATATGAATGAGAATCCAGCATTAAATCATTTTAATCAGCAGTTAGATTCAAGAGAAAAAATAACTGATGATAATCCTACCGATTATGTAGAAAAGGATTAT
>CAYRIG010000285.1:0-2639 GCA_964424315.1 uncultured Dehalococcoidia bacterium
TAGTGGGAGAAAGTGGAAGTGGTAAAACTACCCTAGGAAGATGCATATTAAATCTGATTAAACCCACCTACGGACATGTTTCATTCAAAGGATTAATTCTTGATGAACTTAATTCGAAGCAAATTCGATCTCTACGTAAACAAATGCAAATGGTGTTCCAGGACCCTTACGCATCTTTGAATCCAAGAATGACCTGTGGAGATATAATTGCTGAACCTATAATCATACATAAACTAATACCCAATAAGATAGAAAGAGAAAATAAAATAAAATCGTTATTGAAAACTGTTGGGCTTAATCCTAACATCATTAACAGATATCCCAATGAATTCAGCGGAGGGCAAAGACAAAGGATTGCAATTGCTCGGGCTTTAGCTGTTAATCCAAAATTTATCGTTTTAGATGAACCAATTTCATCTCTTGATGTATCAATACAAGCACAAATAATCAATTTACTTAAAGAATTACAGCAACAATTTAATCTCACCTACCTTTTTATCGCACATGACCTATCCGTAGTCAGCAATATAAGCAGTAGAGTTGCAGTTATGTATTTGGGTCACGTCGTAGAAATAGCAAACACTTTTGATTTATATAAAAACCCACTACATCCTTATACCAAGGCCCTTATATCAGCTATACCGATTCCAGACCCAATTGTCGAATCACAGCGTCAACGGATGATTTTAGAAGGGGAAGTGCCTAGCCCAATCAATCCCCCTAGTGGATGTGTTTTTAGGACCAGGTGTCCTATTGCAGATAAGACTTGTTCACAAACAACTCCGACCCTCGAAAAAATCTCTGAAACTCAACATGTTGCTTGTTTAAAGGTTAGTTAGTTTTGCTTAATGACAAAGTATAATTTTATCAATAAGCTAACCTCCCCGGAATTTTGACTCTTAGTTTGTATAAAGAACTTGATGCTGTAATAAACAAACTTTTCATATCAGATTCACCCCAAGTAAAATTGGCAGCAGCTTCGGGGATTTCAATAACGCCAAGAGATTTAGCGTTAGAATCTAAAATATGAATTCCACCCGGACCGCAACAATACATATTACCAGCAGTATCAATTTTCATGCCATCTGCTACACCTTCACCATCAGACTCTAATGTCGCCCAAACTGATCCAACTTTTAATGTGCCATCGGCATTTATATCAAATACCCTTATATGATTTTTCATACTATCATTAACAAAAAGTTTTGATTCATCATCAGAAAAACACAACCCATTCGGTTGATCGAAGTCATCTGCTAAAAGAGACAGCTGTCCATCATTATCTATCATATATACCCCACGAACTTCCAATTCACATTCTCTTAACACGCCATAATATTCCATCCTGCCAAATGTTGGGTCGGTAAAATATATCGCTCCTTTTTCGCTTACAATGATATCATTAGGACTATTTAATTCTTTGCCTTCAAAATGAGAGGCTAAAATTTTTATTTCACCATCTTTTTCAGTACGAGTTACTCGACTTGTAGCATGTTCGCAACTAACTAATCTACCTAAATTATCATAGGCGTTACCATTAGCCATATTACTAGGGTCCCTATAAGACTCTACTCCACTACTTTGGGTCCATTTTCTCATCTTGTTACCTGGCATATCACTAAATATCAAGCTCTGATCATTATGGTCCCATAGAGGTCCTTCAGTAAATTCAAATCCAGAACCCACTACTTCTATTTCTGAATTGGCATCAAGTATACCTAAAATACGATTGTCCCTAATTTCTAATTCCAAAATAATTCCTCCTATTTATCCTAATATTATGAGATATTACTTATTATTCCATCTTAACAATTTCCGCATCTAAATTAACTGTGGAGCTGACAGGGGTCGAACCTGCGACCTTCTGAATGCCATTCAGACGCTCTCCCAACTGAGCTACAGCCCCATTTCATTACAGCAAAAACGTTACAATCTTTAGTACTCCTGTGCTCTTCTCATGAACAAAACCACGCCCGAAGCCACTGCTGCTACAAGAGTAATTATCCAAATAATGAATCCTGCATCTCCAAGAATCAAGATCCCAGGTATCCCGATTAGCCCAGACACGAGCATAAGAACACCTATCCAGATAGGCAAAAACCCTTTCTCTATTACTAGCCCTAATCCCAAAAGGGCAATCCCAAGAACCCAGAACACTGGCATGCCCGAGAATACAGAGTCAGCAATCATGGATATTGTTATCGCCGTCTCTATATTAACCCCATCACCAAACATCTCCATAGCCGAAATAGACATTCCCATACCAATAATCGGGATTGCTATGAGGACTGAGAAAATCGCAGCAGACAAACTTCCAAAAGCGGCACCACTCCCTTGTAAAGACCTTCCCAAAAACGCAATCCCCAACATAGTTGCCACGAGGCAAAAGGTCGCTGGTACATTTATTAGATAGGGAAGGGCTCCTTTTCCAGAACTAAGCTCCAAGTAAGCCGCAACTTGCGCTCTACCCTCTAGCCCTGACTCAATGTCTCCCATTAGGAGTGGTTCAAGTACCATCCAGGTAAGAACCATCAATACGGGACAAACCGTAAGCATTAGTGAGTTAAGCATACGAGTATTCATACTTTCGCACCTCAGTTGTTTGTATTTGCCATAGAACTCATTCTAAGACGGTTTAT
>CAYRIG010000286.1:0-1375 GCA_964424315.1 uncultured Dehalococcoidia bacterium
ATGGTGAAGTACATTAGTCATAGCAATACCATCCAGAGATGCATCATTAATATCAATCCTTTGAGCATCAGTAACCATGTCAACACCAGGTATTGGAAACAAGTCACTCGTAATAAGATTGGGAATATAATTTTTCATAAACCCTGCCCCTGAGCCAATTTCCAGGACTTCTGAATCTGGATTATATTGATCTTTAATAAGATTATACCATTCCTCATATATTTTCATCAAAAAAGGTTTGGATCGAATTATATCTAACCGTAAAAAAGTGGTCTTAGGGTCATCTAGATTGGCCCCTTTGGTGAGTGGATGCTGAAGTAAATTTGCTATAAAATTAGCCAAAGTGATAAAATATTTTTATACTTAATCAACTATTAACAAAATCAAATTAATCTAATGGGCGACGACCATAAATTAGTAAGGAACCAGAGAACTCTCTTAATAAGGGCACTAACTCAGCCATAGAACCCAGTTCATTAACTAAATTTATTTGTGATTTTGGCGTTGCAGGGTGTAACCAATCAAAGGGTTGTATTTTAATGGACTCAAAACCCGCTTTTTCCATTAGTCTTTTTAGCTTCCAGCGCACGAAAGCAATTTCATCCGGAGAAATATACCAAAACATTGGTAAAAAACGTAATTTTCGTTCTAAGTAAACTTGAGGATTCAGCATATTAGGTTCAGCTAGGCTCAGTTTCCCCCCAGGGAGGAGTAAATTGTAAATCCGCTTCAGCGCAGACTCAACATCTAGGTGATGTAAAAAAGATGAACCAATGACAGCATGAAATAAAATACCTGGTTCATATTCTTCAATGGGTTCATTAATGAATTGTACCTGTTTTGGAGGTAAATCACGAAGACGCGCATGTTTTAAAACATCAGCTGATACATCTAAAGCGATTATTGATGAACCATATTGGCAAAACATTTCCGTAAATAACCCTGTGCCACATCCTATCTCAAGTACATTTAGACCATACCCCAGACCGGCTTGTTTTGCAATCAGTTTAGCTCGTCTGATAGCTCGAACTTTTCCTGCCGGGGTATCCCAACCCCACGCTAATTCACTATTATTATCAGAAATCAACCGACTATGATTAATTTCATTAGTCTTTCGATTATTTGTATGAATATTCACAATTATTATGGATAAATTATTTGAATTTTAATCGCCTTGCAGCTAATAGGGCCATCCGCAATAACAGCCAGCCATGCTTCCACCTATGAATATTAGTTGTACCATATTCGCGTTCCCTATAGCGAACAGGCAGGTCAACGATTTTCAAATTTAGCTTTGCGGCACCAAATAATAGGTCAAAGTCTCCAAAGGGGTCGAAATCTCCAAAATAATTTCGATTTTCTGCTATACGATCAT
>CAYRIG010000286.1:1385-2632 GCA_964424315.1 uncultured Dehalococcoidia bacterium
AAAACTTTCGTCCCGCAAAGCGTGTCCTTTACTGGTTGGCCTAATAAAAATGAAAAGACCAAACTAAAAAACTTATTTCCTACCAAATTCCAGAAACGCATCGCTTGGTTTTCCATCGGATAAATCAAGCGTACGCCATTGATAAAATCTCCCATCCCAGAGTTAAGAGCTTCAAAGAAACGTGGTAAATCTTCAGGAGGAACTGTCATATCAGCATCCAAAATCATCAAGACATCCCCTTCAGCATGTTTGAAGCCTAATCTGACAGCGTCACCCTTACCATCGCCGGTTTGTCTAAGCAATTTGCATTGTCGATCGGGATAATCATCAATCGCCTGGCTAATTGTTTCGAATGTTTTATCTTTGGAATGCCCTTCAACAAACACAATTTCCGTGCCTTTGCCCATATTGGGAACTCGTTTCATGATATTGTAAATGTTACCTTCTTCATTACGGGCGGGAATAATGACGGAAACAGATGAGTCTATTTGATTTAGATTTTGCTTAGCTTTAGGTCGTGCGAGAATAAAGTTTGTTAATGCAAAAGCTCTAAATGGCCAGATTTTCACAATAATTTTGTTACTAAAAGAAGTCAGAAGTGGTATTTGTAATGGAAAAAGAATCTCCGGCCAGTGATGAATAATCTCAAAATTTTCAAGTTCGAGTAAGTTTGAAATATCTTCTACGGTCAGCCAGTTCTGATATAATGTTGGCCTAGCTAGTCGAAGACGTTTAGATAAAGCCAGAATAGACTCCCACAACCTGCTATAATTATTTATTATGATACGAGTGTTAGGATTTACTACTTTTTCAAGTTTCTTTAAAAATAATTGAACATCCCATAGGTCGTTTAAAAGGTCTGATAGTAAAATAAAATCAAACTTCTCATCAAGATTGATATCATGTGCGTCGAACTGGTAAAAACAGAGTTCCGGATGATGATGCTTGGCACGATGAATCATTTCTTTTGAGAAATCAATTCCTACACCCAGTGCCGGATTAAGAGACGCCAATAGATCACCTTGAGCACATCCAATCTCAAGCACACGGTGCCCAGGTGGAACTAATAGTTTATATATTTGTGACAGTCTGGAATGATAATACTTTCCGCACTCAAACCAATGGATCTTTTCAGAAGCAATATTATCCCAATGTTTGATCCGATTATCGCGGTACCGTATTTGAGATTTATCCACTAATTTTATTTATTCTAAAAGTGTTTAATTGTTTAACCTGGTTATGGATTT
>CAYRIG010000287.1:0-2614 GCA_964424315.1 uncultured Dehalococcoidia bacterium
CCAAAACTTTATTACCTAAACAAATCCCTAATATTCGTAATTTACCCATTAATTTTTTTGTTTTAACAACTAGATGTTTTAATAATTCTGGATCTCCTGGACCCGGAGATATAACAATTCCATCTGGTTTTAAATTTAATACTTCTTCCGCACTAAACGTTGCCGGAACTACCACCACACGACAACCTCTTGATTCCAATATCCTCAAAATATTGCGTTTTACACCATAATCATCTACGACAATCGTACAACCCTTGATAATTTCACTTGAAGGTTTGCTTATAAAATCATATTGGCCATCGGTCGTTACTTTTGAAACATAATCAACATCATCATACTTTGGCAATTTATTAAAGCGTTTCTTTATTTGTTCAACTTCACCAGTATCGACAATGGCCCCCATCATAACTCCAGAGGTTCGAATTTTCTTGGTTAAAGCGCGAGTATCAATACCGGCCAAACCACCAATATTTTGTGAACGCAGAAATCCATCTATATCGTTGTTACTATCATTATGGCTCGGGAAATCACAATATTCCCTGACAACGAAACCAGAAACCTGTATTTTATCTGATTCAAAGTCTTTATCGTTGACCCCATAATTTCCAATAATAGGATAAGTAGAAACAACTATTTGTCCTGCATAAGACGGATCTGTCAAAATCTCTTGATAACCGGTCATCGATGTATTGAAAACAACCTCTCCATAAGCAAATTCCCTTCCTCCAAATTGGAATCCTCCATATGTTGAGCCATCTTCTAACACCAAAGATTTAGCTTTTGCTTTGTTCATATATTTTCTCTTTTATACCTTAATTTTTGCCTCAAATAGATTCTATTGCTAGATCAACAACATTATTTTCGATCTGTGAATAAACTATTTCACCTTCTACTAGAGTTGCTAAAACTTGCCCCTTTAAATTGAGTCCTTCAAGAGGACTATTCTTGCCTTTGGATATAAATTCGTTTGTTTTAACAACCCATTCTTTATTTGGGTCAAAAATGGTCACGTCAGCCGATGCTCCTATCTTCAAAGTGCCAGAATTCAATTTAAGTACCTTAGAAGGAGATAAAGATAATTTATCCACTAACAAGCTTAAAGGAACATCATATTTATGAAAAAGCATCATAGACAACCCTAGGGATGTCTCTAATCCACTTATGCCATTTGCCGCATCATCTAAAGTACAAAATTTATCCAAGTTGCTATGTGGAGCATGATCCGTGGCAATAAAATCAACAATGCCACTCTTTATACCAGAAATCAGCGCTTCTATGTCTGTAGCCGACCTTAAAGGAGGCGAGACTTTAGCATTTGTCATATATGCATTAGATCCTAATTCTACTGAAGAAGATTTGCCATCTTTAGAATTAATATCAGTTATATTTCCCAACATTATTTCGTCCGACATGGTCAAGTGGTGAGGGGTGACTTCACAAGTAACATCAACGCCTTGCTCTTTGGCCAATCCAACTAATTGAACAGTCCCAGATGTAGATGCATGCGCAATATGCAGCTTACCTCCAGTATCCTTTGCTAATAATATATCTCTTGCAACCATTATTTCCTCAGAGGCAGATGAAATACCTTTCATACCCAAAATATCGGATACAAAACCTTCATTAACACTTGCATCATTTGTAAGTTCCAAAACTTCACAATGATTTATAATAGGTAAATCAAACATTGAACTGTACAACAATGCCTGTTCCATCAATTTAGGACTATTAACAGGATTACCATCATCGCTAAACCCTATAACTCCAGAATCAAATAATTCTTTCATCTGAGTCAATTTAGTACCTGAACTTCCTACTGATATTGCAGCAATAGCATTTACCTTAACAACTCCTTCAGTTTTGGCTTTGTTTAAAACAAATTCTACAACTTGTACTGAATCCATAACGGGTTCTGTATTTGGCATCGCACAAATAGTCGTATATCCACCTTTTGCTGCAGATTTAGTGCCAGAAGAAATGGTTTCTTTGTGTTCAAATCCAGGCTCCCTTAAATGGCAATGCGCATCCACAAATCCGGGACAAACCACATTTCCTTTAGCATCTATGATTCTTATTTCTCTATCAAGTTTCTCACCAAGATCTTTCCAAGTTGAATTTGAAGTACGAATTTCAGTGATTACACCATCAAGAATCAAAATATCGCCTACTGAATCTATCTTTTGGGATGGGTCGATTATTCGTCCTGATTTAATTAAATAATTATTCATTTATCTTTACCAATATTGTTTAAAGTTACATTTTGGAGAACAGCCATTCTAACAGCCAGTCCATTTGTAACTTGATTTTCTACGACAGATTGCTGGCTATGAGCTACAGATGTTTCAATTTCTATCCCTTCATTCATCGGTCCCGGATGCATAACGATACAGCTATTTTTAGCAAGTTTCATAACTTCAGGAGTTATGCAAAACAAATTGGCATATTCTCTGATAGACGGCACGCTCCAATGTTTCTGCCGTTCCTTTTGTAATCTTAGGGCCATGACAACATCGGCATCTTGAACAGCAGAACGTAAATCATTCTCAACTTTTATATTCTTAGCTCCAGTATGATATATCTGCTGTAAATTAGTTTCAAATTGTTTAGGAAGTAA
>CAYRIG010000288.1:0-2610 GCA_964424315.1 uncultured Dehalococcoidia bacterium
TTTCAATGCAGATAATTCACTTTGGAGTGACTGACAGCCACCATTGGCTTCATATTCTTCTATATGATGAATGGCAACTTTACGGATTAATTTAGCTTGTTTACGAAATCGCTCAATTCTGCTTGGATTTTTAGAATTATTAACTTCATTAATCATTCTCATGTGTTCCTGATACATCAAACGCCCCAATAAATAATTATTCTGACATAAAGTCTCTTTCTTATTAGATGGGTCGATCAGTTGTATTAAAGACTGAAAACTCTTACTCACATCCGTCCCAAAAGCATAACTATTATTGTCATCAATCTCTACAAAGCATTTTAGTCTACGCAGATGAAGATAGGGGCTTTTCCATTGACCGCACTCCTGCTGTTCCGAAGCAATCTTATTCAAATATCCCACAGCGCGGTCATATTCTTTCAGCTCATCCATTGCCACCCGGCCCGCTTCCTCAATATGGTCACAATAACAGTCATCGTCTTCAGTTAATCGTTCGACCTGATCCAGAAAACTGGCCCAATCACCGTCATCCAAATAATTATCCACTTTATTACATTGGTCTCCTCTACGCAGATCAATCTCAATATTCTCAGTATAAACAGCATGGTTTGTTGTGTCAGTTTTTCCCGACCAAAATTGAACTATCTGGTACAATCCATAGCCCGGCAATTTTCCCTGGAAAGACCCTGACTGCCCTTCTATGCCCGGTATCAGATTCCCTTCACGTAAAACAGAAAATTTCTTACCCCCATCAACTAAAATTTTAATTTCCGGAGATGTTCCAATAATAATATCTTCGGTCTGCTTATACACATTTTCATCTTTGGTGAGTTCTAATATCCGTTCAGTTTTAAAGGGAGCCCCACTATATGGATCAGTGGCAATTATTGTAAGATCCGGATTGATACTTCGATCAAAAAACTCAAACGTATAACGACCTTCATCATCCTCAGTTAAGTGTCCAACCTGGTACGGCTTATTAATTTCCAATTTACCTTCCACAGGAATGTTGGAACTGGGACCTGCCCAAATAATATTGACGGTGTAACGAAGTGGTTCATTTGTTTTTGAAAGGTCAATCTCTATTTCTTTCCCAGAATTACGTTTGGTCAATTTTACAACCTTGACCAAATCTTCATATCCTTCTCCTGAAATATTTATCTCATATTTCCCATACCCGGAGAACATTAATTTATAGAGGCCTGATGGTAATATTTCTCCAATATCACTCCCATCGTAGGCCAGGGTCAGTCCCTGTATCCCTTCTTTATCATTTGCAGTAAAGTTTATTAGAGTATGGTAGCTTTCCCCCGTAAAATTCTTACTCTCACTGCGACGGCTCAAGGTAAACTTTGAAGGATTAATAGTATGAACTTGACTGTCTTCTAGTAATGTAATCTTCACCTTTTTATCTATATCACTCTCTAAATAGTTATATAATATTTCACCATCTTCATCTGTTTCATATTCAATACCATTAATAAGAAAAGCCATTGAGCGTAAAGGTTCGTTATCCTCCATAAAATAAAGGGATACCTGGTGTTCCTTATTTGTCTCATTACTGGAAGATTTTAAGGCCATAATCAGCAAAGGTAAAAGATTATTGTCAGCAGAAAGTGCTCCTAAATTGATATCATCAATGTCAATTTCACCTGAAAGCAGTGCTGTCAAATCTTCTGGTGAAAATGTGCTGGAACCGCCCCGTACAAAAGTTGGTATCTCCGATCCTACAGAAGAATCTATGTCAGATGTTGTTCCAACCAGAGTAACCTTTCTCCGGGTAGTCTCATTTTTCCAGATGGGAACTCGTTCTTTTATAATATCAGCTTTTTTACTGGCATCCGAAATACTATAGTAGAGTGGTATTTCATCTTCCGCACGGTTATTGATAAAAAACTCAAATTTCATATCAAAATAACCACCCCCTTCTATCGTACCCACATTTACGGATTCTAAATGCTTTTGAGTTGAAATAACTGAATTTCCAAAATTAAAACTGGTCTGAACATTGCGTGCATTGCCACCATAATTTGCGATTCGTAAGTTGATTTCACATACGTTTCCCGGTTCTATTTTTTCATTACCTGCATCATTGCTGATCAAAATATCAATCAGTTCATATTTGGGAGCCACCAGCGAACGTGTCGTTATTTTAAATTCGATTGGATCAGGAAAAAAACCACTCCCTTCTTCAAAAGTAAGATAAAATACACAATGACCACTAACCAAATCATTTGTTGCAATCAAGGGAGTGCTGACTATTTTTTCATCATTCGACTTAATACCTGGTAACCAGATATTCTGCATATAGCTGATATTATTCTGAAGAATAGCCCGTTTACCCGAGGTGGACATTTCTGTTTTTCTTATATTAATTGTGAAATCTTGTGCATCACCTCGACCTGTATTGGTAATGGTAAAAACGAGCGAACCTTCTTCTCCGGCATCTAATATTTTATCTCCAGACGGTTCATTCATGGTTATATCGACAACAAGATTTGGAAGACTTAATTGCCCCTTGCTTATTCCAATGAACAAAAAACAAGTAATAATGAGTTTATTTATTATTTTCATAATTGATCCTATACATTTTTATATTAATAAAGTTTT
>CAYRIG010000289.1:0-2598 GCA_964424315.1 uncultured Dehalococcoidia bacterium
ATTAGACCAGTTTTTATACATAATGTTTTCTATGTCCGATTGTTTATATCCCCTTTGTCTCAATATTTCGGATATTTTCATATAATCTTTTACTGTATCAACATCGTGAGGTGCCCCTTCTGATCCACCTTGACCATCGGTATCGCCCCCGATTGCTGCGTGATTAGAATTGCCTGATAGCTGACATACATAGTCGATATGGTCAACAAAATCTTCCAAGGTAATTAACTCACTTGGGAAAATTTCTCTGCGACTTGGTATGTGCCCACCCCAATCAAGTTCATAATGTTTATTTAGCATATATGTATCCATTGATGCTCCAATAACTCCGCCTCTCGAAATTACCTCTTTAAGAATGTCGTCGGGTTGTTGGCGCTCACCCGGAACCAAACTTCTGCAATTTTGATGACTCGCCAGGACTGGGCCACCAAATGTTTCGAATTCCTCTCTCACAGATTGATCGGAGGTATGGCTAACGTCGAGTATAATATTTAGTTTTTCCATTTCTTTCAATAATGGTTTAGCTAATTTTGTTAATCCACCTGTTGTTCCAGTACCTGTGCCGTGAGAATAATAGCTGACTCCATAATGGGATAAACTGATTACTCTCAGTCCTTGTTCATACCATTCGTGAACTTGTTCTGGGTAAACTATAGAGTCTGCTCCTTCCATTCCTAAAATAAAACCAACAGGAAGGTCTTCCGTATTGTCTTCGTTGGATTCCCATAACTCCATGTGAGCTTTGAATGATGATTTTGTTGACAATATTTTCACTTCGTTTTGATGTTCCAGTAGTTCGTAATAAGCTAATTGACCCTTCGATGACCCATATGCTGCTTCTGCCGATACGAATTCTCCATGAGCATGTCCAGGTTTAAGGACGCATGCCACCACTTTCACTAGTGCTGCAGCAATTTTCCCCTGACGCATTTCAGGTATAGTCGCCATTGTTTCTTTGTTATTCCATTCAAAGGCACGGGTTTCAAGTGGAGGTTCTTTTCTAACGTCGGCAATCGGTTTTTTTAAATCTCTGCCAGCAGCAATTGAGCCAATTGCCATGGGATAATCGCCATCTATGATAATCATTTGAGCTCCCTTAATTTAAGTTTGGTTTTGATGTAGCTTCTAAGAGTGGTCTAATTCCCATATATGGAAATAGTATGGAAATAGGTTTGATAATATTTCAGTATAAGGATCAAACTTCGGTGTTTTAATGTTAGGATGTGACCCGAAAAATAATTGAGTAAGCTGCCTTCTGGTTAGTTCTAAAACGTTTTTGTTACTTTCTCTAGAGATATCGCTTTTCCCATTAGTTAATGTCACAGTGACAATTTCTTGTGTGTCTTTACATTTCAAACTAAATGATCCTTCTATGTCAGCAGCCTTTTTATCTAAGTACTTTGTTATTCCGTTGATAAAATCGATTAGACTATTTATTCTTATCATCATGAAGCCGCCACTATCAGCTAACTCTATGGGCTCCAGTTCATAAGTAGGCAATCTTGATTTCAATACATGCTCAAGATTTGAATGGAACAAAGGCAAAAGTACCTGTGTGGATTTTTGTGGATTATGGGCAAAGTAATTATGCAATATAGTTTCAACGGCTTTAATGCTGCCACCGGTTTCTATTATTCCAGATTTGTTTGAGCCGTTACCATAAACCATGTAACCCGCGACTTTACCATTATATGAAGCAATCCATGTGTCTATCTTATGTAGATTAAATAATGTTCTATAAGTATCTGCGGAGCGTTCTATTGTGTATGGATATTTTTTGTGGATAGAAATAACTTCCTTCAATTTTCTTTGGTCATCTTTTTCTAGTTTAGAAATCTCAAATCCGAAATCTTTAAACCTTTTATGGTCCGCAAGTTTAAGAGATATGAAATTGCCTTGCGTTTTGATTCCTTCCCATCCTGAGTTTTGATAGAAAGGAAAAGTTTGTTCTTGTGTCCAAAGTACAGAAATAGGCCAATGATTGTTTTCCATAATTGACACGCAATCATTTAAACACAATGTTCCGTATCCTTTGTGTCTATGGTCTTGGTGTGTTCCGGTAGGGCTTATGATTCCCATAGTGAATTTGTCGGTAGGGGTAATTATATTTCTAGGAGCAACGGGTACATGAGCAACTACTTGACCGTCTATTTTTATGATTCGCATGTAATCTAATTTGTTTAAATTAAATATCAAAGGGTAATCAGTATCTATGCTCTGGTCACTATCAGGTCTGAAAATGCTGTTAATGAATGCAACTACATCGTTTAGTTCTTCTCGTTTACAAGCTCTGGGACCTTCCAATTATAAATCTCCTGTAAATTCATTTGTTCCATTCTAATATTTGGCCATATGAGAGTTTTATTTTAATTTAAAACTAAGATATTTCCCATAATGTACATGCGATATGAGTGATTCGATCTGAAGTAGTTATGTAATAACACGAAAATATTGAATCGTCGGACAGTTGGGTAGATAGTGCGTAGCCTAAATCTGGTCTTGCGGTTTCTGGCATATGGGCTTTACTTACTATCCCTGAACTCAATTTCTTTCGGAATTCTGGTCCAGATATTTTAAGGTTTTCGAAGTCCGTGTCGT
>CAYRIG010000290.1:0-2595 GCA_964424315.1 uncultured Dehalococcoidia bacterium
AGAGGGATAAATTTATTAAATAAGGGCATGATCCACGCTGGAGCAATAAAAGTAATACTTATTGTGAATATAGTTACAGCCAACCAGCATACCAACCAGGCATAGTTACTGTATTCAAATATAACTAAAACGATTGATAATAATAATCCGAAAAGGACAATAGTTAATAAAAGACCTTTAATTTGGTCACCTATAAAAGTCTTTACGGTAGTTTGGTTGAATCCGAATTTCTGTTCGGTTACGAAAGTAGAGAAAATGTTAAACGGTAATGATATAAGCGTAGATGCGATTAAGAGGCTAAAGCAGTAAATCAAACCTAGTAATATAGGTTGTGTAGTAATATCTCTAAGGATTAGATCTAGGTAATTAAACCCGCCTGTCAGCCAGAATGTCCATGTCACAATTAGCATGAAACTTCCTGTAATCAGCTCGAGGAAAGTCTTATGCCGAGTATATCGCTGTGATTTGTTATATTCATCAATGTCAAATATGTCGTTAAGATCTTCTGGAACTGGTTTTGATGAATTCATGAGATTCAGATAATTAACAACAAAATTGAGTATGAATTCTGCAGCCATAGCTATAATTATGATAATACCAAGGGTGTTCATCTCAATTTTCCTGTAAATACTTATAGGTTATTTTATACATTAGAAATATATTTATTTAAATACTGAATATATAGACATCATTAATGATATGTTCTTATAGTTCAGAAGAATATTTGTTTTTAGTATATGAATCTATTGTCATGTTTTACAAGAAACTATTAAGAAAAAATCACCTTACTTTGCTCTACAGTAATATCCATTGACACAAGGACGCTTCAATATGAGAGTGTCTGACAAATGGGTTTACCTAGCGGTTATATCTATAGGCACATTCATTGTTACTTTAGATGGGGGAATGGTTGGGTTGATGTATCCTGCGTTGATAGATGCTTTTGATTCTCAAAGCTCAGACGTTATATGGGTCTCCGTTTGTTATTGGGTAACTGCAATTGGTCTTATGCATACACTTGGGTGGATGGGTGATGTCGCTGGCAGAAAATTAATATATACATTAGGACTCGTTGTTTTAACTCTCGGTATCATATTCAGTTCAATAGCGCCTAATTTACCTTTGATAATTATTTCCAGAATAGGGCAGGGTATTGGGGCGGCGATGATATTAGCCAATTTGAATGCTTACATAGCAGATCTATTTCCTTCCAGCGAAAGGGGTAAAGCTTTAGGTATATCAGGTTCAATAGTTGGATTTGGGTTGACACTCGGACCTCTATTGGGAGGAATGTTGCTTGAAATCGATGGATGGAGAGCTTTATTTTATTCAAGAATACCGCTTGGTATACTTGCTGCCATATTGGCTTATATTATATTGCCAAAAGACAGGATTAAATCCACTGATCATTCCATTGATATTAGAGGAGTGATTGTCATTTTTGTATGCCTGGGTTCAATTTTGATTTCGGTAAACCAATTTGGTAAAAGTGGAATTGCATCCCCTGTAGTAATAATAACCACATTATTATTTATAATATTTTTACCATTAGTCATCTGGAGCGAAAAAAAATCTCTTAGACCAATTATTGAAATCTCTCTTTTACGAAACAAAAACTATTCATTCGGAATACTTTCTCTTGTTTTACACTATTTAGCTCATGGAGCTGTATTACTTGCAGGTCCATTTTTATTACTTACCGCTATGGGCTATACACCGGGTAAAGCTGGATTAATGATGGCAGCTTTTTCTGCGCCTAGGATTTTACTAGCTCCTTTCGCAGGGAGAGCATACGATAGATTTGGACCCAAGTATTTATTAATCCTCGGAAACCTAATGATTGCTATAGGATTGTATTTAATAAGTCAAACTCAAGTTGATTCGAGCGAATATATTATATGGATTGGTATGTTGTTCGGTGGAATAGGAGCTTCGTTATTCGAACCCGTGGTCACAAGTGCAATAATGGGTTCAGTTCCTAAATCGAGACTGGGGACAGCTTCAGCTTCTGTAGGTGTTGGAAGACAGGTTGCATTCGCAGTAGGTTTAACTTTATCCGGGGCAGTGTACGCATTTCAAAAGATGGAATATTCGTTAAGAACCGACTGGCCTCAAAATGTAATTGAGATTTCCGCTTTAAGTGATACGTTGTTGGCCGGAGCTTTTATAGCAGTATTGGCAATTTTAACAAGCAGTCTTTTGAATAATAAATAAGGGATTACAAATCTTTATTGTTTAACTATCCCATTTAACGATACCGTACCCGCCTTTTCTAAGTTGCTTGTTAAGTTCAACAAGGCAAATACCGCATCTTACCAATTCCACGTGCGATCTATGAGCTGTTGGTGCATGTCCAAGTACCAAATGCATCATTTTTAGATGCATTCTTTGCGACCTACCGCCTTTGAAAACCTTTTTGCACTTAATACATGCATCTTTTGGGAACCAGTCTTCAAGGTCATATCCAGTAGGTTCTCCTGAATCTGTTGAGGTACCAGTATTGCGAAATATATCAGCAATCTGACTGACTGCTTCATCAATAGATTCGTGTAATTCATTAGGGTTTTTATTCATGTTTCTATTCTATAATAATTT
>CAYRIG010000291.1:0-2593 GCA_964424315.1 uncultured Dehalococcoidia bacterium
GAATTAGATGTGGAAATAGACGTTTTTGCATGTTCGACATCTAGAAAAAACCATCAACGATATTTTAAATCTAAGCCGAATTATGTACCTGAACTAGACTTCCCGTTAAGTAAAGTCGTGAAAGCAGGTAAATCGATATTTTTACAGGGACAAACAGGGTTATCTTTGGAAACTGGTAGATTAATTGGTAAAGGTGATCCTAAATTACAGTCTGAAGTAGCGATGCAAAATGTAAAATCATTATTGGAAAGTGTTGGTTCCAACATCAATGATATATGTAAGATAATAACCTATGTTAAAGACCAAGATACTAGGGATATTGTTTACCCTGTAATCGCTAAACATCTAGAAGGTGTTTATCCAGCATCTACAGGTTTGGTAGTTGAGTCTTTAGCGAGCGAAGAGTTGGATTTTGAGATAGATGTATTTGCTGTAGAGAGTTAGAATTTAGCTTATTGCATCAATTATCTGTTGTGCGTGACCTTCTGGTTTTACTTTGCCCCATATTTTTTCAATAGCACCTTTTTCATCTACAAGAAAAGTCATTCTTTTCATTCCAATAGTCACTTTGCCATACATGTTTTTTTCACCCCATGCACCATAATTTGTAGCCACCGTATTATCTTCATCAGCTAAAAGTTCAAAGTTAAGGTCGAATTTGTTAATGAATTTGTCGTGAGATTCCAAATTGTCTGGGCTGATTCCTAAAATTTGAGTCCCTTTAGCTGAAATTTCGTCGGACCTATCTCGGAACTCACATGCTTCGATAGTGCACCCCGGTGTATCATCTTTTGGGTAGAAGAATATGACCACTTTTTGCCCTTTTAGAGAATTCAAGTCAACTGTTTTTCCACTTGAACCAGGTAAAGAAAAATCTGGAGCGGTTTCACCTACATTTAATTTCATTTGGAAGCCTCGTAAAGTTTATTGAATTCATTCTAATATGCCATATAGCTTTGTGTCTATGTGAATCAAATTGATGTGTTTGAGATGTGTTTTGTTAACAGGAAACTTGTTTTAATGAAATTACCAAGTTTCAGTCGTATAGAATCATCGTTGACTTATATGGTTTCAAATTAGAAACTGAAAGGTACTGGACAATATCCAACCAAATAAAGTTCGTTAAAATGAAAGGAGTTTAAATTGAAAATAACCTTAGATCAAGCGGAAAAAATAATATTGTTTGCAAAATCGAAAATCGCAGAGCTTGACCTCAAAATGAGTGTTACCGTAACGGATGATAGAGGTGATTTAATTGCTATGATTCGTTGTGATGGTGCTTCTTGGAGAACGCCAACTATTTCTCGAGGTAAAGCTGTTGCAGCTGCTTGTTTTGGGCTGTCAACAAAGGAACTTGAAAGCCGCGCTGGCTCTCCAATTTTTCAGGCGTTTACTGTAGCTGAAAATGGAATGTTTATAATGGGTCAGGGTGCTTTGCCTGTTTATCAGGCGGGTGAACTGCTTGGTGCTGTTGGTGCAAGTGGTGGAACGCCTGCTGAAGATGAAGAAGTAGTTGCATACGGTATATCGGAGGCCGGGCTTTCATACGAATAATGGCGTTAAATACATTTATCTGTCTTTAGGGATTCTTTTCCGAATGCTGTTCGAATTTGGAATAATACCTACGGTTTGCCATATGGGTATTTGGTTGGTTATTAATATAAAAGTAGGTACAGAACGCACTTTGTATTTGTCCCATACGTGTTTGCCAACATCTGAACTAACATCAACCCTCAAAAATGTGCATATATTAGATAAGTTGCTTTCAAGCCTACTCACGGCAGGTTTTGCGACAGTGCATGCTAGTCACCAATCTGAATAAACATATATCAATACATGACTGTTTTTTGTGAAAGCTAAATTGAACTCATCAATGGTTTTAATTTTGTTACTTTTTGTAGAAGTTAAAAAAAGTAATCCACAAATGAATATTATTGATGTTACTGTACTAATTGCTGCCCATTTATATCCGAACTGTTTTCCTATGAGCAAACTAATAATTATTGATAATAGAATAGATACTATCACCAAAGAATTTTGATTGATTAAGTTGAACATGTAAAAATTTGTTAGATGTATCTAGTGTTAAATCCGATAGTTTCTTATTCGAATTATTCTTCTTCAACCACTACGGCTGTACCATATGCAAGTATCTCACTAGCTGCTTGAGACACCATAGAAGTCATAAATCGTAGGTTGATAACAGCGTTTGCATCCATATCTTCTGCTTTTGAAATCATTCGAGACAATGCTTCTTCTCTGGATTGTGCAAGCAGTTGGGTATATTCGGTTATTTCTCCACCTACCAAATTTTTAAAAGCCGCAATTATATCTCTTCCAACATTTTTTGCTCTAACCGTGCTACCGCTGACAACTCCTATAACCTTTGTTACTTTGTAACCTTCAATGGTGGGGGTTGTTACTATTTTCAATTTTCTACCTCGTTTAATTTACTGTCTGACTTTTCTTTAATATTTTCTCGGATGATTCCTACAAATATTGTGATTATGCCAAGCACAACAAGCGGTATTGCAATCCTATAGATTAAATGAACATCTTCAGAAAAAAATAATCCTATAATAGCATAATAAAG
>CAYRIG010000292.1:0-2575 GCA_964424315.1 uncultured Dehalococcoidia bacterium
AATCAGAACCTGTTAATAAAGTATCAACTGTAGATGATGATAAGAATATATCCTCACCAGAAATAGGTATTTCTAATAGCGAAAAATGGGATGAACTAATAAAAAGATTAAGTAAAATGAAAGGCAAGAGATTCAACTTAGGTGCACTACTACGGGATTGCAAAAAACATGAAATTATTGACAGGAATGTAACATTAGAATTTACTCATAAATCTCATATGGAGAGAGTTCAAAGTGAAATTGAAGACGTGAGGGTAAAAAAGATGTTGTCACAGACCTTGAACGAAATATTTGAAGGAGATTATCAGATAGTTATTAAATTATTAAACTCTCCTACAGAAATTGGATCAAATAAAGCTGCCTCAACTAGTCATTTGGTGCGTTCAGCCCAAGCTATTGGCGCATTAATATTAGATGAAAAGGAGAATACCAATGATGAATCGAAAGATGATGAAACAAGCACAGGAATTTCAAAAAAACATGACGAAAATCCAACAAGAAATTGAAGAATTAACTGTTGAGTCTTCTGTTGGAGGAGGAGTTGTAAAAGCTTCAGTCAGTGGCAAAATGGAGCTTGAATCTATAACAATTTCACCTGAAGTGATTGATTCGGAGGACATGGATATGGTTCAGGATTTAATAGTCGCTGCTGTTAATGAAGGATTGAATAAAGCAAAAGAAATCGCATCTGAAAAGATGGGTGGGTTAACTGGTGGACTAAACATACCTGGTTTGATGTAGCAATAATATTTCCTAATTAAATTCAGTGGTGAGTTAAAGTAGATAGGTTAAAAGTATGAACTCTATAGATAATTTGATAAATGAGCTTACTCGATTTCAGGGTATTGGAGCCAAAACTGCTCAACGTTTAGCCTACCACTTGATTAGGATGCCAATCGAAGATGCGAAGGCAATTGCTGAAGCAATAATTGAGGTAAAGGATAATATTAAGTTTTGTTCCGTTTGTTTTAACATTACCGAAACTGATCCATGTAGGATTTGTACTTCTCCTGGTAGGGATGGAGACAGTTTATGTGTTGTTGAACAACCGCTAGATGTAGTCGCTTTCGAAAAAACTGGGGTATATAAAGGTATGTACCACGTCTTACATGGAGCCATATCTCCAATCAACGGAGTAGGACCTAATGATATCAAGTTAAATGAATTAATAAACCGAGTCGAAGCAGGTAGTTTCAACGAAATAATATTAGCGACAAATGTCAATTTAGATGGAGAAGCAACTGCGATGTATGTACATCAAATGCTTTCCAAATCAGATATAAAAATAACAAGACCTGCCCGTGGGTTACCTTTTGGGGGAGATTTGGAATATGCAGACCAGACTACTCTTAGCAGAGCTTTTGAAGGAAGACAAAATTTATAACGGTTCAGATTTAAATTTGGTTGTGTTCGTATAAACTTTTAATTTACGGTTAATTTTTGAATGGTTTCACATAAAGCTACAATTTTTGAAACTAAAGCAGTAGTAATAAGGCATATACCCCTTGGCGAGGCGGATAGATTAGTTACGTTTTTTTCAGAAAAATTTGGCAAGGTACGCGCTATTGCTAGGGGTGTACGAAGGTATAAAAGTAAAATGTCTGGGCACTTGGATACATTGAATTTAGTAACAATAAGTGTAGGAAAAGGTAAGGGTATAGACGTAATCACAGAGGTTGATACTTTGAATGACTATCCGAAAATCAAAGGAGATTTAAAAAATATATCTTTGGCAACATATTTATCCGAATTGGTTGAGAGCGTTTCAATGGAAGAATCACCTAATGAAAAGTTGTTTGATATGTTTGTGTCTACTTTGAATAAAATACCGGATTTAGATATATATACAGGGGTCTTGAGGTATTTTGAGATTAAATTATTGGAATACAGTGGATTTGCACCAGAACTCGATAATTGTTTGGAATGTTTTGAATTGTTGCCTCCAGCAGATCATTATTTTAGTGTCGATAACGGAGGACTTATATGTTTTACTTGTGGAAGATTATTCTCAGGCTCTAAATTTTCTATCAAAAAAAATACCATAAAATTGTTTAGGTATTTCCAAAAAAAATCTGAAGAAGAATCTTTGGCGTTAATAGCGCCTGAAATCAATTCCAATGAGTTGGGATATATTTTGAATCAATATATAAAACATGTTGTTGGAAAAGATATGAAAAGTACAAAATTTTTGGATTTGATTGTGGGAAATACTGGAATATCTACGAAAAATCCTAAATCATAAGGATTTGAGGTGAATTATGTTAAATAGACAGGTTGTCGCAATAGATTCACATTGTCATGCAGGAGAAAGTTGGTATGAACCTATTGAAGCATTATGGTTTCATCTAGACGAAAATCAAATAACCAAGGCTGTATTAATTGGACACATGGGAGCCTATGAGAACAATGATTATTTGCTGGAATGTAAGAATAATTTCCCGGATAGATTTGCTGTTGTTGGAGTTTTTGATTTAGATAATTTTTCTGACAAAAGCAATGACTTTAACAGTCTGGAATTACATAAATTTGATGGGGTACGTATCTTAGCTGGGAACATTATAAAACCTGAATATCG
>CAYRIG010000293.1:0-2572 GCA_964424315.1 uncultured Dehalococcoidia bacterium
ATTCGATCAAGAACATATGGTTGACTATGGAGTGATGTATGATGTCACACAATGGCTTGTTTCAAGAGGGTTGGTTACTGGTAAAAGTGTTTTGAAAGTAGCTGCAGCAATGGGCGAAGGTCCGCAATTGAGAGATACCGAATGGCCGCATCTTTTAAGAACTACTGTACAAGCGGCGAAAGATAGAGTGCCAGTGATGTGTGGAATTCACAATAAAGACACCATTAGAGCTATAGAAGACATTAAAATCGCATCTGATTTGGGTGCTGTAGCAGTTCAATTGTCTGCTCCTATTCATAATGGTCCTACAGAAGATGATAATATAAGATTTTTCACAGATGTATCCAACGCAATAGATATTGGAATAATGATTTATAACACTCACTCAATGGCAGGGGGGGCGATAAGTATAGATGGCTTCAGGAAATTAGTTGAATTAGAGAATATAATAGCTATTAAATGGAGTCCTCCTGTAGCAGATAGACCTATCCCTGGCAAATACGAGGAAATATTTGAATTTATAGATTACGTAAATATAATTGATAATTGTTTTGGACCTGCGAGATGTATACAGCAAGGTGGACATGGTTATATGAGTCATACTGTGGATATATATCCTGAACATGATTTTAAATTGTGGGACCTGTTATCTTCTGAACGGTTTATTGAAGCTGAACAATTATGGGAATCTGTGGAGAAGCCTTTAGGTGAATTTTCTGCTAGAGCTGGTAAAGATTCTGGAGGTCAAGCTACATTGAAAAAAGCCATGATGGCAGTGGTTGGACATCCAATGGGAGCACCAAGACCTCCATCAAACCCATTGAATGCAAATGAAATAGCTGAACTGAAAGAAATCATGCTTGGGTTTGGATGGGATATTTAGGTATTAATTTATATTCCAGATTTAAATTAGTTTAGCCTGCCGAGTTAATACTTCGATAGAAGCACTTCTGTATTTACAAAAATCGCAGTACTTAGAAGGTTCAGGAGTGGTTGGGCTGTTTAAGCATTCTGAAATCGCGGTTATAGTGTCATCTATCCAGTTGACGTTTCCTTGATAAGGAATAGCAGTACATTTAAATTCAAGTATATTATTAAAATCCGGTTTGTGGACGTCCCCGTTGTAATACAAGAAGTACCCGGTATCGTTTACGTCATAGTTATTCATTATAAATAACCACTGATAAATTTCCATTTGTCTTTTGTAAATGATGTGCCAGGGTTTATTTAAATCTGTGATTTCATCTTTAGTTGCAGTCGATTTATAATCTACTACGATATAGCCGTTTTTGTTTTCCCATAGATCGTCTATTGCCCCATGAATATGTAAATTTGTTTTTGGATGGGCGTAGCTTATTCCAGTAAAGTTGGTTCTCCATTTATCAAGTTGTTCGTGGATGGCGGGTATCGCATCAATACCAGAATCTTTCATTATGGGATGTGGTAACTTAGCGCTTCTGTAGATATCAAATTCACGTTTCAAAAGCGCGTCTATAGCACTGTTTATAGTGAAAGGTAAGCTAGGGGGTCTATTAACACCTAATCTTCTATCCAAATAAAAGCAAAGTTGACAATCAAGATAGAGTTCTATTTTTGACCGGCTTAATTTGTATGGCTTATCGCTGTTTGGATTAAATAGATTGCGACTTCGGATATATTTTTTTTCTGTAGTCATTTCGGATGTCTAAGGCTTTTCATTGACTCAATCCTAGCATGTTCAAATTTCATCAGCTATATTAAAGTTATCGATTTAGTTATTCTCAAATATTGGATGGTAAATGAAAAAACACTCGGAATGGTTGCTAGAAATTAACAGCAGCCTTAAAAAATGTTATGGACTTATTGAAAATCCTGAAAATCATCCTAAGTGGAGTCCATATAAAGTAAATGTAAATAAAATTGATAAAAATATTGAAAAATATAAATGGGAATTGGATATCGATTTACCCATGATTGGTAAAGTGTCAGGCTATTGCGAAACAATAATACAAATTCCCCTTAACAGATATAAATTTAAAGGTGTAATGAATGATGGTGATGTTGAAGCAACGATAATTGAAGATTATGAGTTCAAAGAGACATCCCCAGGAACTATTAGAATAGTTAGGACTTCTACTTTGGAATTACCCAATTTAAATGGATTTATTATAGAAAATTTAGTTGGGTCGCAATTTAATAAGCTTTCAAATGAAGTAAAGAACAATCTTCGAAAATTATTAAGTTAAATCATAAAGGAAATTAAAATATGACCGTATCTAACCCGAAATTTTTGTGGTCTGGCGAACATTGGATTTTGTATTTGAGACAACCTGGAGAATCCATCAATAGTGTGTCTGTAAGTCTATATAAAACAATTTATAGTAACGCTGGCACTGGTACAGTATGCCTTTTGGAAAGTGACCCTAAATATGGCATCGAGCCTAAATTATTAACAGATAACAAAGAAGTTGCTGATTTTATACGGAAATATATCATTTCTTGGAAGGTGAGTCCGTTCAATGAGACGATTATTACCCAAGATGCGAAATTTGAGCTAACCGGTGATATTAGGATTAATCCTGAATGGCACATT
>CAYRIG010000294.1:0-2569 GCA_964424315.1 uncultured Dehalococcoidia bacterium
TTTTATTCCTTTGATGCATCTGTCGTTGAATGTTGTAATTCCATTATCAAGAATACCTATTGATTGGAGAAGATTATAAGCGATTATAGGCATCATTACGTTTAATTCAAGTTGCCCAGCTTGGCAGGCGTTACATATTGTTGTGTCATTTCCTATTACGTGGAAGCAAATCATATTAAGCATCTCTGCCATAGAAGGATTAACTTTGCCTGGCATGATTGAAGATCCTGGTTGAACAGCTGGTAATATAACCTCATTGAGCCCTGTCATAGGGCCACTTGCTAAAAGTCTGAGGTCATTTGCGATACGGCATAGATTGATTGCAAGAGTTCTAAGAGATGCAGAAATATGTAGAAAATCAGCTGTGTTTTGCATAGACTCCACTAAATTCCCAGAACTTTTCAGATCTATACCGGTGATTTGTGTAAGATGATATACCATCAATTTATGGTAGTTTGGATGGGCATTAATTCCTGTACCTGCAGCAGTTCCGCCTATTCCTAGATGTTTTAGGTATTCCGTAGCTTCTTCTATCCTCCGAATGTCGTAGTGAATTGCTTTAGCATAGCCGCCAAATTCTTGGCCAAGCCGTATAGGAACGGCATCCTGGAGATGGGTTCGCCCTGATTTAACTACGTTATCAAATTCCAGAGATTTACTGTAAAGGCTTTTTTCTAATTCCTTCAGCGTGACTATTAATTTTTTTATCTTTTGTAAGGAAGATAATCTTATTACTGTCGGTATTACATCATTAGTAGATTGAGCCATATTTACATGATCATTTGGATGAATAATAGAGTAATCACCTTTAGCTCCGCCCAAAACCTCTATCGCGCGGTTAGCAATCACCTCATTTGTATTCATATTATGAGATGTCCCAGCTCCAGCTTGGAAAACGTCCACAACGAATTGATCTCTTAGCGCACCATCAATTATTTCTTGACTCGCGCTAATTATTGCCTCCGCTTTCGTTTGGTCTAATTGATCAAGTTTTAAATTTACTTGTGCTGCTGCCATTTTTACTTGCGCTGAGCTGACAATATATATATTGTCCTGCTTAAGGCCACTTACTGGAAAGTTCTCAATAGCACGCTGGGTTTGTATGCCCCAATAAGAATTTACTGGAACTTCCTTGTCACCAAGTGAGTCATGCTCCAAACGAAATTGATCCTCTTTATGCATAATAATTATCCTCCATTTGATGCTCCTCTTTAATGATATCACAGAGATAACTAATTGTGAGAGGAATTGTTGAATATTAATGAATAAAACATGATAAGAAAAATCTGGTATAGTAATTATGTATATTCCATATCATGGAGGTATAAAAATGGCAATTTGGGATGAAGTACTTACTGAAAGAGATAAGAAGGTTTTTGGGTTTTATGAAGAATTGGGTTGCGGGCCGCCCACACGAGGATTTGGTTCAAAACCAGCTCTCGTTATAATTGATGTCAATGTGGCTTTTGTTGGAGATAATCCAAATGAGGATATTATTGAGGCTATGAAACGTTTCCCTTTCAGTTCTGGCACAGAAGGATGGGAAGCAGTAAACCATACAGTTCCTTTAATTGAATCTGCTAGAGAGAATAATGTACCAATTATTTATACAACTGGAGGGCTTAAAGCAATATCATATGGTAACCGTCATAAAGATATGGTTCCTTTAGATTCGGGTGAAAAAATTGTAGATCCTATAGCTCCATCTGATGAAGATATAGTTATATATAAGTCGGCGCCTAGTGCATTTTTCGGGACATCTTTGGTACAACATTTGAGGGACTTAGATGTTGATACGGTTATTTGTACTGGATGCACAACTAGTGGGTGTGTTAGGGCTAGTGTAGTAGATGCTTTTTCATACCATTTCAGAGTTGGAGTGGTAGAAGAATGTACGTTTGACAGAGCACAAGCAAGTCATCAGGCAAGTTTATTTGATATGAATGCTAAATATGCTGATGTTGTATCGGTTGGCAATACAATAGAGTATTTCCAGACTTTAAAAAATGCAACAGTTGTTACAACTTAATTAATATTTGGGATGTTGTAACCTTTGTGATTAACGTATAAATCATCAAATGTAATTAGCTGACTATTAGCTTGCCAACGTAGCTCAGTCGGTAGAGCAGTGCTTTCGTAAAGCACAGGTCGACAGTTCAATTCTGTCCGTTGGCTCCAGATAATTTGCTATAAAAAGAGGTTTTAACAGTAAGTTGAAGCCTCTTTTTGTTTGAATAAAGGTTCATTGAGGGCAGATTATAGTCCAGATATATTGAATACATGACGTTTACCATTTAACAATAAGCCGATGGGGGTAGACCTAACAAAATATTTGTATGTACCTAAGCAGATTAAGAAGGTTAATGAAATTGCAATTAAGAATTTAATCTCAATAGGTATGTGTAAATTAAACATGGAGAATGTGATAAAGGCAACTATGGGCAAATGTATTAAATATATCCAATATGCTCCATCAGAGATAAATCGCAATTTGGCATTATAAGAACCAAATCTTTTTTCTGCCAGCCCAATGAATGCATATGAAAACAAAACAGCGCAAATGATTTTT
>CAYRIG010000295.1:0-443 GCA_964424315.1 uncultured Dehalococcoidia bacterium
AACTTTCCGCATAGTTAAGAAGATTATTGAAGGAACGAGCTGATTCGATTCCTTTCTTGTAGATTTTTATAGCCCAGTCTTTGTCATTGAGTTTCCACTTATTACCAACAGCATCACCTACACTTCTGATATCACCAGGGTCAACAGCAGCGTCCAAACCAAGCTGGTATATTTCGCGACCAAAATTTTGGTCATTTAAATAATCTTCACCTATAACAGAATCTGCAATAGTTACAAAGTCATATGAACCTATTGCTTTTTTAATCGCCTCTTTATAAACAAGCTTGGCATTTTCTAAATCCTTTGCTTTACAAAGTCCTTCAGCTATTTCATTTATTTCCCAAACACCATCTGCTTGACTGATTGCATTTTGTTGTGTGCTTGATAGTGACATAATTAATCTCTCCTATTACATTCCTTGTTCTATTTTACCTCTATACATT
>CAYRIG010000295.1:453-2551 GCA_964424315.1 uncultured Dehalococcoidia bacterium
TTAACTATTGAATTTCATAATATTTATTTGTTTAAACTTTACCACTTTCAAAATACCAATAATATTGATTCCAATGTGCACTCTTACATTTTATACATATTAGTTAGTGCCAGTACTAATCTCTTAGTGTCTTGGATTCAAGTATTAATAAAATTAAAATTTCGAAAATATAAGACTATTCCCTAAATGAATCCCAGTGTTCAAATAAAAAAACCATAGCCAGTGTATCCAATTCACAATATTTAAGCAAGCCCTTGATCACTCTATCTCTTTTTTCTCCTTTCAGGTCTGAAAACTGAAGTAGCATATAAGCCATCATAGCAGCTCCTCCATCTCTGATATTGCCTTTGCCATCAAGATAAGTGTCATTTGATATGTCGATACCCTCAAAAAGTGACGGTAGCATCTTGTAGGGATCTTTGACGCCATCTTGTGATTCATTCATCTCCCATAAAATTTGTCCCCTTAAATGAGTCCCATATTTCAATGGTACCGAATATTTGGTTTTTAAGCAATTACTATGAGTCATGATAGCAGGCAGTACAGATTTGATGGAATTTGAACCGCCCATGTCTTTTTGATAGTAATGTTTTTGGACAAGGCGTAACATATCCACCATTTCTCTTTCAGGTGGAGGTTCATCTTTGTCAACTACAGTTATGGTCGGAATCCATTCTATTAATTCACTTAATTCATCACTCCCATCTTCCAGCATTTGATTCCATATTTGTTTTAGTACCGTATTTTCATGATCTGCATATCTAAAAACGGTTCCATTATCATTTCCAAGTACATTTTTTAGTTCTCTCACAAAATCGTAGTTGGGGAATTTCCCCTGTTCTGAACCGATCCATTCATGATGAGTGATGTTTCTATCTTCATGGTATGTATGACAGGAGAACTGAAAGGCTATTTGTTCATAAGGTTTTTTATTTTTGTGGAAAGGTATGGCAACCATGCTTGTCTCAAAATCAATGAAATGATAAGGATACTTCCAGCGATCAATTTCATTAAAGAGTTCAGGATCCACATACTCACTGGGATCATTTTTCTTAATTTTCATTACTTGCAGATCTTTTCTTGGCCCTCTTGTACCCGAAAATCTGTAATCGGAGCTAATGTCTTTTATAAAGTAAATCCCACTATTAATAAAGTCTTCTTTATTCCGGTTGTCCCATATATCAAAAATATGCGGTTCATCTTCCGAAAAATGTCCACCTACTTGACTTTTCCAACATTCTTCAAATCCGCTTTTTCCCCCATTCTTTCTATTTGATTTAAATTCGCAATCTTTGCAATGAACACCGATCGAGGTTTCTAGTTTAGTATCATTTTTATAGTGTTTTGCATACTTTTGGGCTCTTTCACCGAAATCTAGAATATCATCTTTAGTTCGGTCATCCGGAGGAATCGCTTCCCCATTCCATATCTGTTCAACCAGTTCAGATACATCCACTTTAATTAGTATCTCTTCACCAAGCTCAACATCACCACCAATGTATTCACATTCCTTTCGTTCAGGATCATGTTCATTTGGTTTAATTCTGAACAATTGATTCAGCCCTTCTTCTGTGGTTACCTTTGTTTTATCCGCTAACATCAGATATGGTGTCACATTCCAATCGGGGAACGCTTGTTTTGTGACCCAGGTCTGGAAAGCAACATCAAATAAATATGGCCGCCACCCAGGTCGAATATATTTACTACGTTTATATTTAAAATCTGTATCAATGGGATTAAAGGACTTTGCTTTCACCTCAATAAGCTCTACATCGTTCCCATTTTTATTCAATACATCTACTCTGATAAAAAACTGCTCAAACTGAATTGCCGCTTCATAAATGGCAATATTATCCATTTTTAATTTATCATTTGTTTCTGAAAGAGAATTTTTATAATCCAACGGTTTTACATCGTGACCATCTGGGAAGTATCTTTTGGCTAACTCCCCAACCTGAAAACCTCCTTCAGCCAAAGCTTGGAGAAATTCATCTTTTTCTTTCTTATTGGCATATTCAATCTTATCAGTATAAAAGAGTTTGGTGGGACATTCAAGAGCGAGCTTAAATCGGGATTTGGTGAGATAGAAAGGTGGTTT
>CAYRIG010000296.1:0-2550 GCA_964424315.1 uncultured Dehalococcoidia bacterium
TTTTATTAGCTGACTGGATAAAGAGGATATACCATTACCAAGGTATTAACGTTACTCATATTAAAAATGTAACTGATGTTGGTCATATGAGACAGGAATTACTTGAGCTTGGTGAAGACAGAGTAGTGATGGCTGCATTGAAAGCTGGTAAAACCGCAAAAGAAATTGCCGATCATTACACTAGGCAGTTTTTAGAAGCTGAATCAAAACTTAATATTATTCCTGCAACAGTATTTCCCAAAGCTACAGATCATGTAGAAGAAATGATTATACATATTCAGACTCTTTTAGATAATGACTTAGCATATGAATTAAACGGCAATGTATATTTTCGAGTAAATCGATTCCCTAACTATGGTCTTTTATCAGGTAATATGGATCAAACGTTTCTTATGTCTGGTCTTCGTGGTGAAGTTGACTTGGAAAAAGAAGATATACGTGATTTTTCTTTGTGGCGAACTGCTGAAGTTTCTAGGGAATTGCAATGGGATAGTCCATGGGGTAAAGGATTTCCTGGTTGGCATATTGAATGTTCAACAATGTCGATGAAGTATTTGGGCTCTTCTTTTGATATACATACGGGTGGAGTTGATAATATTTTTCCTCATCATGAAGCAGAAATTGCACAGAGTGAAAGTTTGACTCAAAGTAGATTAGCAAATTGTTGGGTACATGGAGCTCATTTGTTAGAGAACGGTATGAAAATGGCTAAATCAGCTGGTAATGCATACACTTTAGCAGATCTTGAATTAAGAGGATTAGGTACCTTGTCTTTTAGATACCTGTGTTTAACAGTTAGATACAAAAACAGATTGAATTTTAAGTTTTCTTCATTATGTTCTGCTCAGATTGCGTACACAAGGTTAAAAAATATGACTTTATTTTGGAAAAATGGATCTGTTTATAAGGGTGATGAATTTAAAGATACATTGTTAGAATGGAGATCTCGTTTTAATTTAGCTATAAATGATAATTTAAATTTGCCTGATGCTTTGAAAATTGTTTGGGAAATGTCAAAGTCTGAATTACCTTCTTCACTAAAATATAAACTTATTTGTGAATTTGATTGTGTATTAGGATTAGATTTGGATAAAACTTTGTTTCCTGATAGTAATTTATTCAGAGATTCTATTTCAGAAAGAGATTTATTACGTAAAAGTACATTTACTGAAAACAATGATGCTAAGAAACAACAATTGTATGCAAGAATGGATTCTCAACGATCAGCTTTATTTGAAAAAGGTTTAGTTGTTCGCGATCAATTTCCCAATTCTATTGTGATACCACGAAATTATGAATTTGAAACAGCTAAAACATGGAATATGGTTTCTTCTAGTTCAGATGTTATCTCTCAAATTAAAAATGAATCACGAGTAGATTTTACTATTGGATTTATCGTACAAGGTTATGATGAAGATGCAAAGCGATGTTTAACTAGCATTTTAGAGCATTGGTCAACCGAAAAAATTGAGATTTTAATTTTTGATAATTATAATAAACAGCCTGTCAAGGATTGGGTAAATTCTTTTAATGAAAAGTTTTTGCAAATAAAAGTAATCCGGTCAGACCATATACTTGGTACCGCTGAAGCATATAATTGTATATTAAATGCTAGTGTAGGAAAATATGTAATTTTATTAGATACGAGTATTGAGTTTTTTGAAAAGTGTTCATTGACAATTAAGAATGCATTAAATCAAGAATCAGTTGGTATAGTAGGACCTTTTGGTTTACTTAGTTCTGATTTGAAACATTTTTATATTGAGATAACTAATTCTCGAGATGTTGATGCAGTAGAACTTTATTTTATGGCATTTAGGAGATCTATACTTAGTAAAGTCGGTTTAATTCGGCAGTGTTTTAATTTTTATAGAAATCTTGATATAGATTTTAGTTTCCAGTGTAGAAATTATGGATATAGGACTATTGTAGATGATTGTATACAAGTGAAAAGACATAAACATCGTATTTGGTATGATATGAAAGAAGATGAACGAGAAAAATTAAGCAGAAATAATTATCGGTATTTTTTAAAGCGGTGGGGAACAAGAAACGATTTACTGACTAGCACTAAACAAAAATAATGATTGTTTAGTTTGTTTTCATTTGTAGGCAATGTTCCCGGGCATGCACAGTTTGTCCGGTCACGCAAGAGTGAGCCCAGTCACCCGTAATGGTGTGAAGTACAGCAGATGTCACTTTGAATTTCCTTGCGATCCCTGGAGAGTCTATAAAGTGTGCAGTTCATAAACTCCGGGTGCGTAAGGGATCTCTCGTCAACGGGGGGTGTCATTACTTTGCGAGTCTGGGCACTATTTATTGCTTTAGTCCCTCTTCTGGGGCGGAGTGGTATTAGTGTTCCGGGTAGGCTGTTGCCGTAACTCAGGTAGGGATTACTGTTCGAGTTGGTTCCTTGGCCGGTGCTTCTCTTTTCAGTAATCCCTTCCGTAGTTGGGCCTGGTCCGTTCGCGTGCTTACATCCCCAGTTGGGCAAAGCCAAATATCGCGTTGCTAAATGATTTGGCTCAAGTATATGAGCGTTGGTTCTTA
>CAYRIG010000297.1:0-1041 GCA_964424315.1 uncultured Dehalococcoidia bacterium
CCCACCTGATTTATTACATTATTCACAGGATAAAATCTCAATTGCATTAGCTGAATTATTACAGTTAGCCACACAATACTATTCAAACGCTTCAACATATATTCTTTTTATACCTAAATCTTGTCCTAGACTAAGGCTAGCAGCATTGTGGCCTTTATTGATAGGTGTTGAAACATTACAGATACTAGCATCAGGGAGAGAATCGCATAATTCAAACAGACCTATTAAAGTCAACCGAAACTGGATTTATTTGATGATAATGAAATCAATATTGGTAATCCACAATGACAAATTACTCAAATTCATTATAGAAAGACAAATACAAAAACTAAAAGACAAAATAGGCGGTATCTGAATTAGTCATCCCCAACTGAAATTATTGTTCAATCTGTGAGGCAAATTTGGATACCTTAGCAAAAGCATCAGCGTATTCCTTTATTACATCAGGCCTGTAATGCTTAAACCATGGAACTGAAAAAACCCTACTTGCCATCCTTTCAGCTATAGGGAGACTACCTAACTTTTGCCTTACATCCTTGGTTGAATTAGCTATTCTTGTAGGTTGACCATGTCCATAGATATCAGCATCATTGAAAATGGGTTTAAGGTGTAACAATTCATTCATGCCGGGAGTCGTATATGCCCCTTCAGATCTTACTGCTTCACAATATTTCTCAACCGATATACTACCAATTTCTTCAGGATAATATATTCCATGGGGCATATACCAACCACCCATGGTACTATCTGAATCTACCTTTGTACGATGCGGTCTTATTCCTGGTACTCCCTCCAACAAATCCCAAAAATAATTCATAGCCCGTTGTATCTCTTTCATCCGTTCAGGATAATGTTTAAGTTGGACTCTACCTACTGCTGAAGACATCTGATGCATACGATATTTGAACCCACCTAATGGAGTCCCTGTAAACCGACGTAACTCCGGATCCGTGATTGAAATATTTAATGAACGATCCCCCCAACCTCCAGTTCTCTCATAATGTCCAAATGCTACGGCACGTTCATAAATATTTTTATCTC
>CAYRIG010000297.1:1051-1309 GCA_964424315.1 uncultured Dehalococcoidia bacterium
CAATAGCAAGGCCTTTTTCTGACATTACTGACATCGCACCAACATCACCAATAGTTCCTAAAAGTTCACCTTTATACAATCCGCCATGAGCATGAGAAACGTCTTCAATAACCTTAACATCGTGTTTTTTTGCAATATCCATAATGGAATCCATATCAGTAGGATGTCCAAAATAATGTACTACAATTATAGCTTTAGTCTTTTCACTGATTTTACGTTCGACATCTATTGGATCTAAAGTTAAAGGAAAAATTGTTG
>CAYRIG010000297.1:1319-2547 GCA_964424315.1 uncultured Dehalococcoidia bacterium
TTTTTTTATCAATATCAGCGAAAACAACCGTTCCTCCCAAATTTAAAACAGGCAAAACAGAAGCCCATAAAGTATTGCTCTGACATATTACTTCATCCGCTACACCAATACCGCACCCAAACATTGCTGAATGCAAGGCAGCTGTTCCATTGTTTGTAGCTAATGCATATGTAATTGAATGAAAATCAGCAAATTCACGTTCAAATTCCATGGTAACATCAATGCCAGACATTCTTTTTGTCTTTAATATATCGAGAACTGCAGACTCATCTTCGTCAGTTATGATAGGCCAATCGAAAATATCTCCGGAATCACTAATGACGGTTTGATGACCACCATAAATAGCTAGTTCACTCATGATAATTCGCCTTATAAAATGATTTAATTTGAAACAAGGTTTTTATTTCAAAACATTAAGTGTATTAGAGGCAACCAATTCATATTCTTGCTTCACATCTGCACTAGTTAGAACGGTTGGTTTAACCGACTCACGATAATCTATCTTGAGGGATAAATCTCCTAAATGGTCCACTTTGGCCAAATTAGCTAGAGCCTTACCTGCACCAGTACCAAATATTTCACCAGTAAAGTTTTCGACAACGCCTAAAACAGGTATATTCAACTTTTTTATCATGTTGATCGAACGCAAAGCATCTATTTTGGATAAATCTTGTGGAGTAGTTACCACTACGAAACCATCTAAAGAAAGCGTCTGCATTACAGTTAATGGCGAATCAGATGTGCCAGGAGGCAAATCCACTATCAAATAATCCAACTCACCCCAATTGGTTGATTGTAATAATTGGTTGATTGCATTATGAATCATTGGCCCTCTCCAAATTATTGCCTCATCCTCTTTCTTCTGAAAAAAAGCCATAGACATTACTTTAACGCCAAAAGCTTCAGGAGGTATCATTCTATTGTCTTCACCTACTTCAGGCTTTTCAGTGACAGCAAGAGCTCTCACAACATTTGGACAATCTATATCCACATCTAAAATCCCAACATTTTTGCCAGATTGCGCTAGGGTCACTGCTAAATTGACTGATACAGTAGTTTTACCGACCCCACCCTTACCGCTATAAACTCCAATCTTGGTTCCAACAGAAGCTAAAGTATCAGCAACTAATTTTTTTTGTGCCCACTGCTTTTTCATCTGCTCAACTTTAGCACGAGCAGAATCCATACCATGGTTATGGGAATGGGGATTTTGAGGACCCGCCATTAT
>CAYRIG010000298.1:0-2546 GCA_964424315.1 uncultured Dehalococcoidia bacterium
TAGAAAGTACTTGTAATCAAGCTAACTTGGATACAAACAAGCTACTTAGTTTAATAGAAACACAAAATTCGTTGGATAAAACAGCAAGCAATTCTGATTTTGTGATCGAAGCAGTTTTTGAAGACCTAGATGTTAAAAGAGATATTTTTGAAAAGTTGGATTCAATTTGTTCGAAAGATGTCGTACTAGCTAGTAATACTTCGTCATTTAAAGCAAGTCAACTTGCAGCCAATTGTGATTTCCCCGAAAGAGTAATAGTAGCAAACTGGTGGAATCCTCCGCATATTCTACCGTTAATAGAGGTAGTCAATGGACCACAAGTGTCAGAGGAAACATCTGCTACAACAATGGCTCTTTTCAGAGCTATTGGTAAAAGCCCGGTATTATTACAAAAAGAATCCTTAGGATTTATTGGTAATAGAATGCAGTTTGCCCTTTTAAGAGAAGCTATTTCAATAGTGGAAAATGGAATAGCTACACCTAAAGAAGTGGATGAGGTTGTAAAAAATAGTTTCGGCAGACGCCTAGCTCTTGCGGGTCCGTTTCAAGTCTTTGATGCTGCAGGTTGGGACACTATATTAGCTATTGCCAACCAATTGTTCCCTAACCTTGAATCCAGTGGTGACGAACCTGATTTAATCACAAAGTTGGTCAAAAATAACAAATTAGGAATCAAAAGCGGAGAAGGGTTTTACGATTGGGATGAAAAAAGCATAGGAATATTCAGAAAAAAGATATCTGAAGGACTTTCTAGTATAGAGAAATTAAACGAATAAAGAGGGTTAATATTATGATTCGTAACACACATCATACCGGTTTTGTGGTTGAAGATTTAGAAAAAGCTATAGAGTTTTATACTAAAGGCCTTGGTTTTGAAGTAAGTGCAAGGTACGAAAGAACAGGAAAAGCAATACAACAGGTGGTCGGATATGAATCCGCTCATTTAAACCTAGCCTTATTGAGTCTAGGCAAGGAACACTTGGTAGAACTAATCCAATATATTTCACCCAAACCTATCCCAAGGCCAACCAATGAACGAAGTGCCGTAGGGTCAACACATCTTGCGTTTTTAGTAGATGATATATCAGGCACTTTTGAACATTTAAAGAAATGTGGTGCTAAAGTAATGAACCCTCCTGCTGCAGTTTCGGAAGGAAGAGTCGCTTGTTATTTACAAGACCCAGATGGCAACTGGCTGGAACTTTTGCAATTAGGATAAATAATCCTTTACATTATTTCCTTTTCTTTTAAATATTAGAACGAGCTTGTAATTCCTGTGGCAACAGGCTGTAGAATATAAATGAATTTACTGGTACTGGTACTTTATTTGATTTACCTAGTTTAACTATAGCTCCATTCTGATATTCAAGTTCAGATGGCTTCTTTTGTTCTATATCTCTCTGCATTGAAGAAGTAGCAGAAAAAGGCAATGCCTTATAGAAACTCATACAATTTTCAAGGGTTTCATCCGGTAAAATTATATTTTTAGATAACGCTACAGCCACTATCTCTTTAACTGCTAATTCAATCATAAGTTTCAACTCTTCAATTTCAAGACAAACTCCAAGTACAGAGCGAGTCAATGCACCTACTCCGCTCATTGGAGCTATCAATGTCAGTTTCTTCCACAAATCTTTTATGATGTCTTCGTCTATAGAAACATTTAATTTCAGTTTAGAGTCAATGAATGGACTTAATATTGAATTTATATTGGTTATAGAATTTTTTTGAAATTCACCCAGAGTCCAACTACATTGAGATGGTACAGAAATAATACCAGGTTGGCTTACTAAACAAATTCCTCTAAAAACACTTGGCACAATTTGGTTTGCTTTGTATACATCATTCAATTCATAAGGAGAATCGATTCCATTTTGAACAGAAATTATTAGTGTTTCTGATGAAGTGAACGGTAGTATCTGTTCGGCAGCTTCTTTAACCTGCCAGGCCTTTACAGCAATAATAACTACATCAAATTTAACATTCTTTGACGAACACAAAGAATCGCTTGCAAAACTCGGTGATATTGTTTTTTCTTCATTTCCTAAAATTATTTTCAAACCTTTATCAATCATATTCTGTAAATGAAGGCCGCGGGCTATAAACGTCACATCCAAACCATTTTCTATCAGATGTGCTCCAATATATCCTCCTACTGCCCCAGCTCCGTACACTAAAATTTTCATATTATCTTCTTCCTTAAATCTGCTGGTGATTTAACTATCACGACATAACAACTTTGATGATGTTATCTTTTCTTTTCTCATACATGTCATATGCTGCGTTCACCTCATTAAGTTTCATATTATGAGTAATCAAATTTGCTGGATCCCACCACCCCCTGTCCTTTAAGCTAATCATTTCTCTTATGTGTTCTGTTGGATTAGATCTTCCTGCAGGACCAATCGATTTGATTACAATTTCATCTCTTATCAATTCATTCACCGCTTGAGCAGACAATATTTTATCGGGGCCGTCAATTTCATGGTGTATTCCAAATAATATAAAGGTTCCTTCTCTTTTCAATAATTTAGGTGCCATTTCAA
>CAYRIG010000299.1:0-2539 GCA_964424315.1 uncultured Dehalococcoidia bacterium
TCCATGATCTTTTAGTAACTGGGGTTGCCATATCAGCCTGAGGCATTTCCTGAAAAGCACCTTTCCCTTGTTGAGAGAGTTGCGAATGACCACTAATGAGTACCATAGGGGATTCAGCCGACATTGCAACATACAAAGCGGATAGAGTATTCGCAAATCCCGGACCGGCAGTCACCATCGCTATGCCAGGTTGGTTGGTCAATCTTCCCCACGTATCAGCTGCATGTACTGCGGCAGCTTCATGTCTAAAATGAATTAAATCAATACCCGATGCTATAGACGAGTCAAATATTGACATAATCTGATTACCTGACAGGCAGAAGATTTGCTGGGTTCCTAAATCAGAGATTGTTTTAATTAAAAGGTCTGAACCACGCAATTGATTCTCCTTATTCGATATTTTTATTTAGTATAACTCAGTTGATTTGGTTGGTTTTTAAGGCGATAACACAGCTTTGATTCTTTCAGCTACAATTTTATCTTCCCCGTCTTCAAGGGCGTGAGCATTTATGGCGAAATTATTAGTTGCCATTGCACCAAAATGCAAATATTCAGCACCGTAAAACTTTCCTTCAGGCAGCACTATCCATATACGTGGATTCCCTTGGTCCAATTCAATTGCGATGTCTTCAGGAGTTTTGCCAAGAGCCTCAGTATCCATTTCTACCAATAATGTACTACTACCATAAAAATGTTCTGTTGTTACAAACTTTGTTGTTATATGAGGAATTGAATTAAGTTCGTCATGTATTGTACCAAGCATCCTATCAACACGAAGTAGGCGGTCTTCATGGTTCATTGTCAACCAAGATTTTAAAGCAGTTACCATGGCGATTATGGATTGTCTATCCATTTTCATGGGTCTTCCTATAGCTCGTTCCCCATCAGGTTGGGTTTGAAAAGCTATGAATCCCTGATCTGCAACTGCATCTACTAGGGGTTTTTTTCCGCAGACAAAACCTGTTGAGTTGGGAGCGCCAAAAAATTTTCCTGCAAAACAAACTAAGTCGGCGGTTTGGGCAATTTTAAGAAAATATTCAAGTGGATATATTTGTGCAGCTGCATCTGCAATCACAGGCAAGTCATTCGCTCTACCTATTTTGACAGTATCCTCCAAAGATAAAATTGTTGGGTCAGGTGGAGATTGAACTAAATATGCAATTGCTGCAGTATTGGGTCCAATGCTGTTCTCCAATTCTTTTTTTGAACAACTATTTTCGCTGCCGACATATATTAACTTCCCCCCAGTTGATGTGAATGCTCGTTCATATGAGTATCTTTGTTTTTTTTGAAGCAATATCTCGTCTTGCATTCCTTTTGCATTTGGAAGGATGCCCCTATAGGTTGGATTCTTTCGAGATATACATGCTGCAGTACTAAGAGCCATTGCAGCCGCGCAGCCAGATGTTATATATGCTGCTTCAACACCCATGTGACGAGCAACATATTCTGAAGCCTTTTCCATAACCTCTCTCATCAGTGCCCAGCTCATATTGGAAGCTTCCATTGATTGAAACACATCATTGTTAAGCCTAGATCCACCTAGCATAGTTCTTTGTCCCTGACAGTTAATGATTGGTCTTATGCCAAGTTCCGAATAAATATTATTATGCAGATTACTCATTATTTCCTCTCGATGAGTTTTTTTGGTTAATAGCTTGAACGATCATATCGGACAAAAATGTTTCTTCAGTTTTTAATAAGTGATTGATTACTTTTCTAGGTGTCCATTCATTTTCAGATGGTTTACGATCTAAATCACTATCTTCCAATGTGACAATTAAACCTTCAAGTTTGCCTCTACTTTCCTGTAATTCTTTAAGGATCATTTTTGCTTCACTCATATTTGTATTTAAAGCCGTTAATATTTTTGTCAGATGTATTGTATGTTCGATTTCATGGGCTATAAATCTGTACAATACTTGTTGGACCGTTTTGAACCTACCTGCATTTCTACCTTCTTCATTATTGGGAATTGGAAGATGAATGTGTTCATCTGGTATGTTTTTTAAGAGGTCATTTATTTTCAACCTAGATGATTTGAGTTGATGCATCAAATTTTCGATATTGGTCATAAAATTCCCTTATATATTTTTGTAAATAAACCTAAACACAGACCCAACGGATATTTGTTCATTGCTCTAATAATCTTCACTCGGTGGTTTGGATAATAAATAGCAAGTTACCATATAATTTCCGCTTTATTAGAAACAAACCTTTGTTTCAAAGTTGATTCCGGTTTTTGAGTCTTATTAAATAATGGATACACTTGTCCTTTAGGGTATATTGATGTGACTTCTGATCCCTTTAGGGTTAATTTGTAAGGTCTCTCCCCTATAACTCTATTGATTACTTGTTCAGGCAATATGAAATTCACTGTTATTATCTGTCCTTTACAAAGATTAGATATTTCCAAATATTCTCCATTGATTCTAAATGCCTTAGCCCCCTCCACATTAAATGAATTTTTATGGCTCCATTCAGGAATTCTTATAGCTATTTCTTTTGCATCTTTAATATCTAAAATCACTTTACCTTC
>CAYRIG010000300.1:0-2526 GCA_964424315.1 uncultured Dehalococcoidia bacterium
TGAGCAATTCGAAAAAATTTTTGATGATGTTGAGCACACCTACATTTATACAGATAAAGCTATTCGTCGATTAATTGGGAATACTGATTTGCGAATAATTTCTCTGGAGCATAGAACCTCTTTGGCAGGGGAATTGATAGTGATTGGCAAGCCTTAAAGAACTTATTATGAATTTGATTGTTGATGGTATAGTTTTTCGTCATCATCCAATAGGTGGAGTGGCGAGATATTTTAATGAAATTTTGACTAGGATGTGTGCAATAGACGACGAGTTTAAATTCACGTTCATGTCTCCATGGGAACTTACTGAAATGGATTGGTTAGATGATGTGGCTAAATCAATAATAAAAGTACCTCCTTTCAGTAGATTGACACATAAAATCGAACCTTTTAGACGTATTGGGGAAGAATTAGAGACTTTTAGCGCCAGATGTATGTCTGGAATAGGTAACGATGCTATATGGCATTCAACTTATAATACTATCCCTCAGGTTTGGCCTGGAATGAAAGTCGCGACAATACATGATCTAATATATGAAATTTTTCCTCATTTATACCCTGGTCCAATTGGCGATAAAGTTAGATTTGATCAGAGAATGGCAGCTGAAACAGCAGACGCCATCATATGTATTTCTGAAACTACTCGTAGAGACGCATTAAATTTTTATGATATTGATGAAAAATCAACACATGTTACTTACTTAGGAGTTACAGATAATTTTAAAACTGATTATAAATATGGAACAAGGTTAAATGCCGATAATCCTTTTATCTTATTTGTGGGAGAGAGAAAGGGATATAAAAATTTTTATTGTTTACTCGAAGCATTTTCTGATTGGAAAATGCGTCATGAGGTTAAATTGATAGCGATTGGTAAACCTTGGGACTATGAAGAAAAAGAGTTTATCGTGAATAAAGGTATAGATGACAGAGTTGAGGCAATTTCTTCCATCTCTGATGATGAGCTTGCTAATTTGTATTCTGAATCTGAGGCTGTTATCCATACTTCACTTTATGAAGGCTTTGGCTTTCCTATTATAGAGGCCCTGGCAAAAGGATCTAAATTAGTTGCATCTGACATACCTACTACTAGAGAAATAGCTGGAGATATCCCAATGTATTTTGACCCTAATGATTCAACATCTTTGATTGACGCCTTGACGATTGCTGTTGAAAAGCAGTTAAGTGAAAAGGAAATAAATGATATTAAGAAACATGCCTTTCAATATAATTGGGACAATACAGCAAGGGAAACAATTAAAGTATATAAATCTCTATAAAGATTAAAGAATAAAAAATGGTTTATAAAAAGCTTGTTAGAAAAGCATTTAATTTGATTGGTCTGGACATTCGCAAAGCGAAGCGAGACAAAAAAGCCGTATGGCTAGAGTCTTTTGACATAAAAACTGTGATCGATGTTGGAGCGAATATAGGTCAATTTGCGATTGATGTACGTAAGCTGTATCCCGATGCAGCTATATACTCATTTGAACCGTTACCACAACCCTACAACGAGTTGCTTATGAATACCAAGTCTTTTGCTAAATTTAAACCATACAATTTTGCTCTAGGTGATTATGAAGGTATTACTGAAATGTATTCAAACGAGTTTTCACAAAGTTCATCGATGTTGGAAATGGCAGATTCACATAAACAGGCCTTTCCTCATACAAGAAATGCATCCTCAATCACTGTAAACATTCACACTTTAGATGCGACTGTTAGTGAATTACAACTTGATTCTGATATTTTGTTAAAGATAGATGTGCAAGGGTCAGAAAAACAGGTTTTGGATGGTGCTAGGGAAACTTTAAATAAGGTCAAAATTATTATAATAGAAACCAGTTATATACCTCTGTATAAAGACCAGGCTCTGTTTGGAGATGTGCACAACTATTTAGACGAGTTGGGATTTCGTTTTCATGGCAATTTAGGTCAGCTAATCCACCCTATTGAGGGATCGGTTTTGCAAGGTGACTCGATTTTTATTAAACATACAAGTGATGACCATTAAATCGATCAATAACTTACCTGACAGTTCCCAAGGTAAATCTTTTTGGCCATATCAAAACGAAGTGACACAGCATACTGTATCATCAGAGGAATCTGAGTTCTTACTTAGAAAAGATATTCCATTAATTACTGTCATCACCCCATCTTTTAACCAAGGGGAATTCATTGAACAGACAATTCGATCTGTGATACTTCAAAATTATCCTCGCGTGGAGTATTTTGTCATGGATGGTGGTAGTACTGACAACACTAAATCCGTGCTGGAAAAATACTCACCCTGGATTACTGAATGGAAATCAGAGAATGACAAAGGTCAGTCAGATGCGATCAACAAGGGTTTTGCGAAGTCATCAGGCGATGTTGTTGCTTGGATTAATGCGGATGATATATACCGGCCTAACACTTTTCTATCAGTTGCAAAAGCAATGATTGATAATCCAAGTGCCGGATTCTTTTATGGTGATTGGAGCGAAATTGACTCAGAAGGGATTGAGCAGAGCACTTTCTCCTCTA
>CAYRIG010000301.1:0-463 GCA_964424315.1 uncultured Dehalococcoidia bacterium
TGCTCCATAAGTTGCCATAAGACCTAATGATTCTGAACCTCCAGCAATCCAAATAGATTTGTTCTTTAATTCATTTAATGAAATTTTGGTTTTGCGGACAACATTATTTTTAGAGATAGTATATTGCTCATCAAAAAAATTATTAGGTAGCTCATCTTCCGTTGGGTATAAATTTGAAGAAGTTTGGGACAAGTTATATGGTTCATTTGTACTTGATGATTTTTGCTCGTTCAGAAATATTAATGGTATGAATGCTAATATACTCATAAATCCAATAAACGTGTAAATATGTGCTGGTTCGTAATTTAATAGTAACCACCCTCCTATTAACGGTCCGATTATATAGCTGGAATTCCTCGCTAGTGAAAATACTCCAAAATTATGGCCGAATTTGTTAAACTTGATTTCTGCTACATAAGCTAAAGTTACTGGTCCATATATAGCTGTAGAAATACCATGGAAG
>CAYRIG010000301.1:473-2490 GCA_964424315.1 uncultured Dehalococcoidia bacterium
GACCAATGAGTTGTGTCGGATTTTCTATCAACCCATAGATAAATGGCACTCCTGCAAACAACAAGGTTCCTATAAAAAGCCATAATTTGCGACCTAAATTATCAGATAAAAATCCGATGAGTGGCTTTAGAATCATTCCAGAAATAGTTGATATGGATACTATTAAAGCCAATATCACATCATTTGCGTTTAACTGTGCAGCCATCATTGTTAAAACAGGAGTTTTGCCTATTTGATACCCTGTCCTAACTATTAAATCAGCGCTTGTAATATTAGCTAAGTTAATATGGTCTTTTGAGATTTGTTTCATTGACTAATTGGAATAGGGTCAATGTTCAATTCTCGTATCAATCTATTTAATGGTTCTATGTTATTTTTTTGAACCTTATTAAAATCACTAAGTTGGGTTTCTAGGTTAATTGACAATTCTTGAAATACTTCCATAGCTTGTTTGGTTGGTTTAGAATCAGCGCTTGATACAACTGCGATTAATTCAGTTAATTTATCGCTAATTTTCCCTGGGACATTCCATCTGTCTAGCCATCTGTCTGTTCCGGGTCTGCTAATGCCTATCTGAATAAGATTGGCTTCGATTTCCTTTAACTTGTCGGATGCTAAATTAGCTTGATTTAAAACTTTTTTGTGATTCCCAGAGTTCGTGATAATAGTTTTCCAATGATTGATTTGATTTCTTAATTCTCTTATTGAATTCACTGTTTCATGGGTTTTAGTTATTCCTGAACCTATGTCAACAAGTAATTTGAATTGTTGTTCAAAATCTTTTTGAGTAGTAGAAATACGAGGGTCTTTCAATAGTTCAAACTTCTCAGTGATATTTTGTTTGCCTGTAATTAGCTGGACATGATAACAGCCTGGAGGCGCTAATGGTCCCGCAGTATTATCCTTAGCATCTTTATTTTCTTGAAGCGCAGTTGGACCAGGATAGCGCATATCCCAAACGAATTGATTCATGCCTACTGTAGGGAGTAATGTTTTATCTTGATTATTTGATTCATCAGAGTTTTTTGAGTTAAAAGATACAATCAAATTCTTTGTTGCATCTAAAATATTTATTTGTATTGATTCGTTTGGAATTGAATTCAATAAATAATTTATAATTACACCTGAAATAGGATTTTCACCACTATCAAGCATTTTACGTTGTTTAGTGCCGTCTTTGTTTTCTATCTCATAAAATGTTCCAGTACTTCCTATCCCAAGGTTATATATTTTGCCTGAGCCTAAATCCATGCCAGTAGACCCGTCTGAACCCATTGGAGGTGTGATCCGATAGGTATTACTAGGAGTAAAAAGATGATCCGATTTGCTAGGTGCAAATTTAGCTATTTGTCGTACCAAATTTAGATTATCTAAGATCCAAAACGACCTTCCATTTGTTGCTACTACAATTTCTTCTTCTTTTACTACCATGTCTGTGATAGGTACATGTGGCAAATTAGTTTGTAGAGAATTCCATGATTTACCTGAATTTGGTGAAAAATAAATGCCGTTTTCAGTACCTGCAAATAAAAGTCCAGGTATTTTTACATCTTCTCTTATTACTCTAGTGAATTCATTTGGGGGTAATCCGTCGGTTATTTTTTCCCAGCTTTTACCATGGTCGTTGGTTTTATAAAGGTATGGTGTTTCATCATCAAATTTGTATTTAGTTGTTGATAAATAAACCGTTTCAGGGTCGTGAGGAGATATTTCAATAACATCTATCCTCGACCAATCTGGCAGAATATCAGGAGTGATATCTGTCCATTTCTTACCGAAATCTGTTGAGATATGTAATTTACCATCATCAGAACCTGCCCAATAAACACCTGGTTGATGTGTGGATTCTGTGAATGAAAATATAGTGCCATAGTGTTCAACATATGTTGTATCAAGAGTTAACGGTCCGCCTGAAGCATCCATTTTGGATGTATCACCTCTAGTTAAATCATGGCTTATTTTTTCCCAGCTATCACCGGAATTAGTTGATTTGAATACAAAGTTCGCTGCAACATAT
>CAYRIG010000302.1:0-2484 GCA_964424315.1 uncultured Dehalococcoidia bacterium
CCTAAAATTTTACACAATGTAATGTATAACTATGCAAGAGCTTACCCAAGGATGTATAATTACTATAGAAAAGTAAAGTACGAGAATTGGGTAATTAAGACAATTTCAAAGAGATATTCAGTCAAAAATAAAAAATCTATAACTGTTGGAACCAGAGTAGATGCTGAACGCAAATAACATCATCAGTATTTTTTTATTCTAAACAATTTTATTGCAAAGATATCAATAGCTTTGAAAGAAGTAAGAGAAACTGAATATTGGTTAAGATTGTTAGACAAAAATAATTATTTAGAAGACTAGTTTGCTAAATGATGGGAAATCTTATGTCAAACACATCAATGAATGGAGAAAACGTGATATAATGTCTGAAAAAGTATTTGAATATAAAAAAATAAGGAAAAAATAATGAAAACAGCATTAGTCTGTGGTGCCGGTGGATTTATCGGTGGCCATTTAGTTAAACGCTTAAAAAGAGAAGGATATTGGGTAAGGGGGGTGGATATTAAATATCATGAATATTTAGAATCTTCTGCGGATAAATTTTTAAAAGGTGATTTACGAGATCCACGTTTTGTAGAAAAGGTCGTTGAACAACCATTCGATGAAATATATCAATTAGCAGCAGATATGGGTGGAGCCGGCTTTGTTTTTTCTGGAGAAAATGATGCCGATATTATGCATAATTCTGCTATGATAAATTTGAATATAGTGGAGGCATCTGTTAGGACTGGCGTAAAAAAAATATTTTATTCTTCTTCAGCATGTATGTACCCGGAGCGAAATCAGACGGATCCAGATAACCCTAATTGTAAGGAAGATTCCGCCTATCCCGCTGATCCAGACAGTGAATACGGCTGGGAAAAATTATTCAGCGAACGCTTTTATTTGGCAGCGAATAGAAATTATGGTTTGGATATCCGTATTGCTCGGTTCCATAACATATTTGGGCCTGAAGGATCTTGGAAAGATGGGCGGGAGAAAGCTCCAGCTGCTTTCTGTAGAAAAGTTGCAGAAGCATCGAATGGAGAAGTTATTGAAATGTGGGGAGATGGGAAACAAACTAGGTCTTTTCTATATATTGATGAGTGTTTAGAGGGAGTCCGTCGGTTAATGAAATCTGATTTTCAAGAACCTGTCAATATTGGTTCGGAAGAAATGGTATCAATAAATGAGCTTGCAGAAATGGCTATGGAAATTGCGGGGAAAAAATTAACAATCAATCATATTCCCGGACCTTTAGGTGTTCGTGGACGAAACTCTGATAATAAATTGATTAATGAAAAGTTAGGTTGGGAGCCTGATTACCCACTGAGAAAAGGCTTGGAAAAGACCTACGCCTGGATTGCCAAAAAGGTTGAAGAGTCGCAGAATGCTTGAACGGAAAACACTATTTCGATCACTTAAGGAATTAACCTTTGACATTACGAATCATGGATCTGGTCGCAAGAAAGTTTTTTTGACAAATGATGATTCAGATACTAACCTGACGCAGTTTGCGTATGGTGAGTTACAACCTGGAGAAAATTGTGAGCGACATTTGCACCCTACTATGGAAGAATGTTTCTATTTTATTTCCGGAAGTGGGAAATACATTGTCGGTAATGAAACCTACGAAATATCTTCTAAATTCTTTCTGCGAGTTTCCGCTGGAACTGCTCATGAATTGAGTTGCACCACGGAAACATTAAAATTTGTGTATTTTGGTATCAGCACTGACAATTGAAAATATTGTCAAATATTAGTCAATAAATAAAAATAGATTAGAAGTTTATGTTAAACAATAAATACAGTCAATGAGTGCTGAACAGATTCTAGTAACAGGAGCGACGGGTTTCATTGGTTCCCACCTTGTTGAGTATATTATTCAAAAAGGTTTTAATGTTATTGCCTTTGACCGCTACAACCCAAACAACCACTGGGGTTGGCTGGAACAGTCAAAATACAAAAATGATTTGAACGTTATTCTTGGTGATATTAGGGATTACGATTCGGTATGCAAGGCTATGGATGGCTGCAGTTCTGTTTTTCACCTGGCAGCTCTAATCGGTATACCTTATTCTTATAATTCACCTTTAGCCTACATCCGTACGAATGTAGAAGGTACCTATAATGTGTTGGAAGCGGCAAAAAACCTTGATTTAGAGCAGGTCTTGGTTACATCAACTAGTGAAACTTATGGCACTGCTCAATATACACCAATTGATGAAAAACATCCACTCGTAGGTCAATCACCCTATGCTGCATCTAAAATCGCTGCTGATCAATTGGCTATCAGTTACTACAGGTCATTTGATCTACCCGTGAAAATTATCCGTCCATTTAATACATATGGTCCTAGGCAATCAGCCAGGGCAATCATACCAACTATAATTTCTCAAATACTTAACGGAAATAATTCAATTAAACTTGGCAACCTTTCACCGACAAGAGATCTAACCTTTGTTAAAGATACCTGCGGGGGTTTTTTTGAAATATACAAATCAG
>CAYRIG010000303.1:0-2468 GCA_964424315.1 uncultured Dehalococcoidia bacterium
CCGTACTATAACTTGACCTCTTCCAGTTTCAAAAGCATTTCTGATACCTTCTTTCCCCATGATCGTAGCACCTGTAGGGAAATCAGGTCCTTTGATATGTTTCATTAATTCGTCTATTGTGCTATCAGGATTTTCTATTAACTGAATTATCCCATTACATACTTCAGTTGGATTGTGAGGTGGTATATTTGTAGCCATACCTACCGCAATACCTGTAGCGCCGTTTACTAGTAAATTAGGTAATCTTGCTGGCAATATGGCGGGTTCTTCAAGAGTACCATCAAAATTTTCAGAATAATCAACAGTATCTTGATCTAAATTAGATAACATTAATTCGGCTTCTCTAGTCAACCTTGATTCGGTATACCTCATCGCAGCTGGAGGATCACCATCAACACTACCAAAGTTACCTTGTCCATCAACCAAAGGTACTCTCAAAGAAAAATCTTGAGCCATACGAACCATTGCTTCATATACGGCACTATCGCCATGTGGATGATATTTCCCTAAAACTTCACCGACTAACCTGGCACTCTTTTTAAAAGATACACCAGGACGCATTCCAAGATCATGCATTGCATAAAGAATTCTTCTTTGTACGGGTTTTAATCCATCACGGACATCAGGAAGAGCCCGCGAAACAATTACGCTCATTGCATAACTTAAATAAGATTTTTTCATCTCCTCTTCAAGAGAAGCAGGCTTAACATATCCGTAATCTGTTTTTGTAACCAAATCAGCCTCCTATCAACTTTAATCTACCGGCGAGCGGTTAAAGTATCAGTCCTAGTATAAAACTTATATAATTTTTAGACAAATATAAAAACAATCATTAGCTTGATATATACAAAATTACACCATTTCTTTGAAAATAAGACACTCTAAATCATGCATATGCCTTTCTGTTTCAGGGGAAGGGCGCAACTCCCCCTGAAACACTTTGGGGTATCCTCGGTTAAAATACACAAATCCTGAGGATATTTAATTTGTTGGTTAACTCCCAACATATTAAAAAATTATCATGTGCCATTGCCTGTTTCAAATTTAGTCCAGCGGTATGCCATTCACCTATGGCATAAATCTACAATTTGTGGCACAATGCTTTTGAAATGAATAGATTCTCTGAAAAAACTCAATACCAACAACGTTTATCTCCTCCTTATGTCAGCTTCAACACCTTTAAAACTTTGCTAGATTGGTTAAAGGTTGAAGGTGTGCCACTTAAACTTGACCGATCCTTTTGGCATGACAAATTCAGTGGTAGCACTGGGGCTCAATTGATGGCATCTTTAAGATTCTTGGGATTACTTCAAGCAAACGACCCTCTACCAGAACTTGAAAATTTACTACAAGCTGAAACTGATAAAAAACCCTTAATTTTAAAGGCATTAATCCAAAATTCCTATACGTTCATACACTTTGAAGAATTGCACAGAGCAACTCCTGCAATGCTGATATCCTGGTTCAAAACATACCCAATAGATGGACATACGCTACGGAAAGCAATTTCTTTCTTTATAAGTGCCTCAATAGAAGCAGAACTCCCAATTTCCAATTCAATTAAGAAAATGTCTAAATACAGGTCGAAAAGTAAAAGTTTAGAAACAGCAGCGAAGCCTTTACAATTAATCCCAACGGCAAACTTCCTTTCAAACAGCATTGATTCAATACCCGCAAATAAATCAGGAGTAAATCAATCTACTATTAACTTGGAAAGCGGAGGTTCTCTAAATTTGTCAATAGACGTTAATCTTTTTGATCTGTCTGAAACTGACCGTAAGTTTGTATTGTCAGTTATTGATTTAGTTAAAAACTACAATTTGTAGTCGGATATATAAATCAAAAATCTTTTAACAAGTTGATTTCTTAAATAATCGATACATGGCTTATCAGCCCCAAAGGATTAATGGCAAGCAAAGCTTTTAATTTTGAAAATCAACCGCTTGATTTTCCTACGAATTATCGTTCAATAGTTCTATATTAACTGCAAAACTATAATTGAGTGACATTTAAACTCATGTTATCATGCGAACATCTAAGAATTAAAAGTTGAGATCATATAGCATGGATAGCGGTAAAGCTAAAGCATTAGAAATTGCTGTTGGGCAAATAAATAGTCACTTCGGTAATGGCTCAGTTATGAAACTTGGGGATTCTAAGCACCTAACTCCAGTATCAGGCATATCAACCGGATCATTAACACTTGACATCGCAACAGGAATTAACGGCATTCCTAAAGGCAGAGTAACTGAAGTCTTCGGAGCAGAATCATCAGGAAAATCAACCTTAGCTTACCACTTAATGGCAGAATGCCAAAAAACTGGTGGTACTGCAGCCTATGTCGACACTGAACACGCACTTGATCCAGATTATGCTAAAAGATGCGGTGTAAATACAGATAGCTTATTAGTATCTCAACCAGATTTTGCAGAGCAAGCCCTAGAAATATGTGAATATTTAGTACGTAG
>CAYRIG010000304.1:0-2450 GCA_964424315.1 uncultured Dehalococcoidia bacterium
TTAATTCTTATATTCTTGTACGAACCGAGATCAACGATTGGCTGTAAAGGAATTTTAGCTGTAAAAACAAACGGGTAAATTGATTCAAGTTCTATCCTTGGAGTACCTGAAGCGTCTAATCCTTCTTTCTCGATTGCTCTATCAGACATTTCAAAAGCCAACTCATCAATAACTTCATTAATCATGCCTTCTTTACCAACAACTTGCTCAACAACATTTATTGGAGCTTTACCAGGTCTAAATCCGGGTATTTTAACACGATTTTTTACTTTATTGTAACCTTTGATGATATAGGGGTTTATGTCCTCTTCATCTAGTTCAATCTTAAGTACTTTTTGTAATTCCGACTCTTCATTATGAGAAATTTTCACTGCTTTTTATCCTAACTTAAATTATATCATGTTACCTTTAATCCAAATAAGAATTGATTTACTAAGAATCATTAAATATCTTGAATTTAGATTAAATTTTAAAAGGACGGTCATTATTTCCATACTCCTCCTGAAACTGCCTTGAATATGATAACAAAGACCAATCATCAAATTGATTTGAAATAATTTGAGTTCCTATTGGTAATCTCTCCCTACTAAGAGAAGTTGGCACTGTAATTGAAGGAAATCCACCTGTAGTCCAGGGGATTTGAAAAGCTGGGTCTCCTGTACCGTTGAGGTCGCGAGGAGCAGGCCTAGGTGTTGTAGGAGTAAGTACTATATCTACCTTAGAAAATTGATTTTTCATTGCAGATACAAATTTATTTCGAACTCTTTGTGATTTTATATAATGGACAGATGGAGTAACCATACCTGTCTCAATCAAGTTTCGAATATTGGCTCCGTAATTATTGCATTGAGATTCGTATATATCTTTATGGAGAGACGCTACTTCACTTGACATAACAACCTTATGCGCATGAAGCAAATCCTGAATGGCTACTCCAGAATCAATCTCAATGATATTCACATCATTATCTGAAACTTTATTGATTATTTTCATAAAATCATTTCTGGTTTCGTCATCGGCCATTTCGATTAATTCAGGCATTATGCCTATCTTTTTGGGCGTACTATTGCAAATATTAACCACACCTGATATTTCAAGCGAACTTGAATCTCTTTTATCGTATTTAGCCAATTGGTCAAAAACCATAATGACATCATCTACCCATCTACCAAAAATTCCTACGGTATCTAAAGACCAGGCAAACGGCATTATTCCAAATCTACTTATAAGACCAAAGGTAGGCTTAAATCCAACAACACCGTTATATGAAGCAGGTCTTACAACAGAACCTGCAGTTTGAGTTCCTAAGGCAACTGGAAACATCCCAGCAGAAACACCGACTGCTGAACCACTACTGGAACCACCAGGCGTACATTCCGAATCCCAGGGATTAAGAGTTGGAGGAGGATCCATATAAGCAAATTCTGTTGTTACGGTTTTACCCATAATCACACTTCCAGCCTGCTTCAATAAACTAACCACCGAGGCATCATATTTTGGTTTAAATCCCGAATAAATTTTCGAACCAAACTTAGTAAGTTGATCTTTGGTATAAATTATGTCTTTAATACCAATAGGAACACCTAATAATGTATGTTTATCTGCATATTCACTACTAAACTTCGGTATTGATTTAGAATTTGAACGCGCGATTTCCGGATCGAATGTTTCCCAAACCCGTAATTTTTGATCTAATTTATCGGATAATGTAATCAATTCGTCCATCACCTCGAAAGATTGTATTTCCTTGTTCTTAATCAGGGTAACTATAGTTTTAGCACTTAATTTATGCAATTCACTCATGTCGTAATCCTTAATAAACTAATCAAATCTTATTGCAGCTTTTATCACACCATCTTGTTTACTTTCAACCAAGTCAAATGCTTTTTGAATTTCTTCCAATCTGAACACGTGTGTTACAAAATCAGAAACATCTATTTCTTTCTTTTCTATTATTTCACAAGCCAACCGAAAATCAGGCAACCCTTTTTCATGTTGTGATCCATGTATCGATTTGATGTTCAAATTCTTTTTGAACATTGTGCTCCAATCAAATAACACCTTCGATTCAGTCGTAGGCAATCCAAAAAGCAAAATGTCGCCATTTGGCTTAGCAACCTGTATAGCTTGATTTAATGTTTCAACACTACCAACAGCATCAATTACAACATCACTTCCAATTCCATCAGTAATTTCAATAACTGCTTCTTGGGCATGTTCACCTTTTAAATTAATAGCCATATCAGCACCTAATTCTTTGCTGATTCTACACCTAACATCTACTGGTTCTACAGCTATTATTTTGCTCGCATTTAACCGTTTACACATAAATGTATGGAAAAGGCCGGCTGATCCTTGACCAATTATGACTACAGATTTCCCGACTAATTCTGGCAATTTTCTTATAGCGAAAATTACTGTGCCTAGTTGTTGGGCCATCAATATTTCAT
>CAYRIG010000305.1:0-2449 GCA_964424315.1 uncultured Dehalococcoidia bacterium
AACTTATTGCTGCGGCACCGGACCAGAAAATCCAACACTTGGAAATTAAGGAAGAACTTTGGCCGCATGTTATGGAAGAGAGTTTTCACAACAGTTTGAACGTGGCTATCCACGAGTTGCGCAATCTAATCGCACCCTTTGGCGAACATCTCATAAACCAAAATAAAATTATTTCCCTAAAATGTAAGATCTTCGACAGATAGCTAAAATTTAAGTTTTTTAAGTTTCTTTTAATTTATACGTGACACTTGCATACTACTAATTTTTCCTATTCAATAAAATGAAAGGAAAGCAAAATGAAAAAGATAATTCCTAGTATTTTAATAATGCTATCAATTGGTTTAGCACAAGACAATAATTATTCTTTAGACTTTGATGGATCAGGTGATTATGTAGATTTACCAGATGATATTTCATTTCCTAGTTCTACAGGTTTTTCTGTTTCAATGTGGGTTAAATCTCCATGGTCTGATAGTAGGCGTCATTTTTTAGAAATTAATAATGGTACAGGTACAGGAAATACTCACACACAGAGATACAGCCTTGGTTGTAATAAAAGCAATAGTGACATTAAGTTTTTTACAGAAGGTGGCGACCTGGGTACTACACATACATTTGTTAATTATCAGCCAAATTATAATGATTTAGCAAATGAGTGGGTTTTGATTACAGCTACTGCAGATTTTGATGATTATAAAATGTATTTAAACGGGTCTCTTGTTGCTACAGAATCAAATGTTTCCCCTATTGATTTTATATTAAGTAATTCAGGTGATGCGCGTATTGGTGCTGAAGCGTATGGTAGCAGCATTGATGATTATACCGGGTTTATGGATGAAGTGAGTATCTGGAACCGAGCATTGACTTCTGAAGAAGTATCCGGCCTGTATAATTATGAGTTATCTGGTAATGAATCTGGTTTGATTGCTTATTGGCAATTTAATGATGGCACCGGTACAACTCTCACTGACAAAAGTGGAAATAATTATCATGGCACAATCAATAATGCTACTTGGGATGCAGATGGCGCCCCAATTGTAGTGCCATATTTTGCATCTATAGATGTAGGCGAAGAACACGGATTGATTTTCCCTAATATTATTGGGGATTCTGTTCTAGTACCAGTTAATATAGATTTAATGGGAAATGAAATACTATCAGCCGAATTACGATTTAACGGGTTTCAAAATATATTAGATTTTTTAGATGTCGATACTAACAACACTCTTGCTGGATCAGCTGAATGGGATATTGTTATTAATGAGCAGTCAGATTTAGTAATTACTGTGGGTTACGGTTCAACCGCAATCACAGATGATGGAAACTTGTTCAATTTAAAATTCTTTGTGCCTGACAGTTTAGACGAGGATACTATTCCAATCTTTATTTCGCACGTGGAATTAGATGAAAATACAGATAGTATTGCAGTTGATAGCGGAAGCGTTATTGTAACACATCTATTGTATGGCGATGTAACTATGAATGGTGATGTTTCCGCCTTAGATGCAGCAACAGTATTAAGGAGTATAGTTGGACTTGATACATTCGATGTACATCAGTCATTATCGGCTGACGTGACTTTAGATGGGTCTATATCTGCATTAGATGCATCAGTGATAGCGCAGTATGTGGCAGAACTCATTACTGACCTTCCGTATTCTGATAGTTCCTCATTGGTGGGTTCAGGAACATTTGCTATCAATGATGGTGAATTTAATCCCGGCGAGACTCTATCCATTCCTATTCAACTTTCAAATGGCGGCAACTTGCTTTCATTTGAAATGGAATTTGAATTCGATCCAACACTATTGTCATTCGAACAAATTGAGTGGTCTGATATGATCACCCATTTTATGATGGAGGAAAGCACTCAAGATGGTAGGATTAGAATTGCGGGAGCAGGGAGTACGCCAGATGGCCAAGTAGGTGAATTTGGTAGTGTCAGCTTCATAGTGGCTAGTGGTATAAATGTTGATTCATTTGATGTATCTGTAAACCATTATCGTATTAACGAATCTGAAGTTGCTGAAAGTATCACGGCAACATTTACACGATCTGTGTTAGGAATAGATAATGTTGCTATTCCTGGAAGTTTTACATTGCACCAAAATTATCCCAATCCGTTCAACCCTGTAACAGCAATACGGTACGATTTACCAAATCAAAGTTTTGTTACAATTTCCGTTTATGATATTCTCGGGAGAAAGGTAAAAACGTTGGTTAATGGTATAGAATCTGCGGGATATAAGTCTGTTGTTTGGGACGGTACCGATGCCAGAGGCAATTTAGTCAGCGCCGGTATCTATGTATATGCAATTCAAACTGATGCATTTCATCAGACTAATAAAATGATTCTACTCAAATAGATTTATATTTCTTATACCTGATTTATACAAAAAAGCCTCCCGATTTTTTCGGGAGGCTTTTTATTTAAACTTTATCTGCCAGC
>CAYRIG010000306.1:0-2430 GCA_964424315.1 uncultured Dehalococcoidia bacterium
CATATGTTTGGCCCAAAGATAACAGGTGTTTACATGCTTAAGCATTTCCAAGTCATCGGCAGCTATGGCATATTGGCATACAGCCATTAAAGCGAATAGACTGTGGTGGAAATGATAGATGTCCCAACTGCCATCGGGGTCCTTAAATACTTTCTCCAATGCCCAGTTTGCTAATCCTTTTGATAATTCTAGAGCCGGTTCATATCCGGTTGCTCTATAGAGTAGACCTGCACCAAATCCTGTTGAACCTACAGAATATATAATACTCATTTTAGGATCTTTGTAGGTATCTAAAAGTGACCCATCCGACACATTTCCTTTAGGCTCTGTTATTATGTTAGGTATTTTTTGATTTGGTTTGAATCGTCCTCTCCATAAATATAAATAATCATCTTTTTGTGTTGTTAATTCTAAAATCCGATCCGTTTTTTTCTTAGCTAGGTTGAAGAATTCAGCGTTGTCAGTTTGACCTAATATTGTGAGTGCATGGATCATTCTTCCTTCAGCCCAAATTTCGGAATATGAATCAATTTGCTTATATGCCCTAAGTGTTCCTTTTGGGCTATAACTTAGACCATCATTGCCAATTAATTCCATTTGGGTTTTTATGATTTGAGTATCTATGTCTAAATTAAATTGACTGCCTGAGCCTTCCCTAGACAATGCTAAAGCAGCTAAGAATTTAGGAGGTATGTTTAAATAGGCGTCAGTTGAGTGGTTGATAAATAACCGAGGAGGTTTTTGTGACATATCGACATTAAATGCCAACGCCCAATGTTCTTCTGGTACCCATGCTCTTGTTAAAGCATTAATTGCTAAAGATAAACGTTCAGCCAAGTCAAGTGTGTTTGGCATTTTTCGTTCATAGCTAATACCATCGGGTATTTGTTTTGAAACAGAAGCAATATCCATAGAGTTACTAGGTATTCCTTTTAGATTGTTTTGGCATATAGTATATATGTTTTGATTATTTACATGAGGTTGATGGAGAAGTGAAGAAAATATGTAGTCCCCAGTGGGGATTTCTAAATGGACCACGAGCTTGCATTTTTTGCCAAGGGGCTCGTTGTTCCATTTCACTAAACATATACATGCCTATAACCTTGTCATTCTTATCAAAAATCAAGGAATAAGGTTCAGGCAAAGTACTAGTATCAGACCTTTTACTATAATACCCAACATTAGGTACGCATGTTGGGTCTTTCTCCCACCTTAGATTGGTGGCTTCACTTAGAGTAAGTGGCTGTAATTCTTCCCAGTTTTCACCCTCGATTTTTTGGTCCCACTGAGACAATCTTGATGTGCCTCCAGTTGCTAACATAAAATGATTTCCCAATATATTTGTTTCGCTTGCTTTGGAACCCGTATTAAGTATTGTGAATGAGAGTATTATGCCAATAGAGGTGCCGCCAAATAAAGCTATGATAAGTATAGCCACAGCGGACTTTTGTTTAAAAATTTCAATCATGTAGACAAATTTTAGTAACTATTTCCATGTTTTCAGAATAGTAATCTTCGGTTTGATTGTTGAACATTATACACTTGCCGTATTTTCTGTTAAATATCCCCATAAATATACCTATCAAAATAAAAGGTGAATATTATTCATATCATTGGAATTAAAATCGATAAACCTAGCATTGTAATGCGTAGTAACTGCTGTATACTAATCTACCAAGTTTACGGATAGACTTTAATACCTATTATTTTATATGACAACCGTATCAACATTTAATTCAATCAAACATTTAATGCGCAGAGCAAGTTTTGGTGCTTCACATGATGCATTAAAAAGAATGTCTGATAAAATTTTTGAGGAAATAGTTGATGAGTTATTAGAGCCTGAATCTCAACCTGATTATGATGAACTGATTTTTTTCAGGTACCATCCTATGGCTGACGTGATGCATGTTGATAATCATGCCAAAATCAATTGGATGTACAGGATGACCCACAGCCAACGGTATCTTCAGGAAAAGATGGCGCTTTTCTGGCATTATGTATTCGCTACTGGGGACTCAAAGGTAGGAAGTCCATATCCAATGCATAATCAGATAGAGATGTTTAGAAAACACGGTATGGGTAATTACAGAACGTTGTTAATAGAATTGGCTAAAGATCCTGCGATGATATTCTGGCTCGACAACCAGGAGAATCACAAACGAGCACCTAATGAGAATTGGGGTAGAGAATTATTGGAACTGTTTTCATTGGGAGTAGGTCACTACACTGAAAAAGACGTGTTTGAATGTGCCCGTGCTTTTACTGGCTGGTCTTATGTTAAATATCTAGAAGGAATACCCACTCCTCCTATAATATGGGAATTTCAATATAAGCCAGAAGACCATGATAGTGGAGAGAAGACTTTCTTAGGACATACAGGAAACTTCAATGGGGAAGATATTATAGACATAATATTAAAGCAGCCTG
>CAYRIG010000307.1:0-393 GCA_964424315.1 uncultured Dehalococcoidia bacterium
TCCGGATGTCCCATAAATCTAAGCCTACCTGTAGCTTCATAATTATATGGATATCTTTTATTCATGGGATAATATGTTTGAAACAATACGCCATCAGCTCCTACGTGATATGCGTTCGATGCAGCGGCGTAAGCGAGTGATGGTGTAAGATCGGTATTATTTTGTGAATCTATAGCTACTAAAATACTTACATCTGTGCCATCGCTGAGATCTACGAATTTTGGAAGATGATTTGGATGTCCTTCTAAACCATCTGCGTTTGTGGTGGTAGGAATTACAGTGTCAACGATTCCATCTCTTATCCATTCTTCAACATCCAGACCCATCGCTTTATTGCCTTCTATAGTAGAAGGTAGTCTCACCACTAGTCTCTTTTTGATCCCTTGACTTTGA
>CAYRIG010000307.1:403-2430 GCA_964424315.1 uncultured Dehalococcoidia bacterium
GAGGCACTATCACATATATCTTTGATCTGCCTAAACCAATCAGTCAAAGTAGACGTATGTTCTTTAACCTCTCTTCTGGCAATTAAAGGAGAAACTCCTATGTCCATTTGCAATTCAATGCCATCAGCAGGATAATCACACAATAATTCCCTGATGACGTTCAGCCTGTTTTCTCTTACTTCAGGAACAGCATAAGACAACCTATTTGGTTGATCATATTTCGCTTCTGGATATTCAGGCTCTGCACCTACGATCCATTCAGGATGGTCTGTAGTAAAATCAGCTATTCTGCAATTAGTTACCCGTCCATGAGGAGTGTGAGTCAAATTAAGTATGAATGATGGCAAAAATTGAAATCCTTTTGATTTAGCATGTTCAGATACCAACATCAATGGGTCAGTTCCTCTATCAATCATAGACTTCGCATTCCTTGCCGCTCTCCACCAAATTGGATTATCTGTTAAATCAACGTTGTGTCCCCATATTTCCCCTACTTTTGTATTATAAAGAAGAACACTACAATCTCCTACTGCATAGGAAATGGTATCAATTCCTAAATCTAAAAGTTCATTGACGGGTTCGACATATTGCTGTTTATACATTGGGGGTTCATGCATATAGGTACTTGTGTGGCGACCATCGGTGTAAAATATCACTTCTTTTTTATCTGCCATATGCCGCCTCCTATTTATATTCGAAAGTATATAACAAATAGAAATAAAAGTTTAACTGCAATCTATTTGAGTAGATTTAACTAGACCTTTACCACTGTATATGTAAATATTTTATAATATTGGATTCAAATTAATTACATGCCTCTTGCCATTTAAAAACGAATAAAGAAATAACTATATGGTTAAAGTTTGCAATAATTGTAAAAACGAAAATCCGGATGACGCAGAATTTTGTGGTTCATGCGGTGAAAATTTAGTTAACGCTAAATCCTCGACTAAACCGCCGAGGATTGTTTGCTCAAAATGCAAAAACGTAAGCACAAATTTATGGCCCGAGGAATTCTGCCAAAATTGCGGTTCCTCTCTAGAGTCAAAAACAAATCAAACCCTTCCTAAAAAACAACAACCCGATGCAGATAACACTCTTCCACAAACCAATCAAACCCTTCCTGAAAAAAAACAAACCCACCCAAACAACATTCTTCCTAAAAAGAAATCTAATAATTTACTGTTTATTATTCCCGCAGGTTTATTGATAATTGTATTTGCAGTCTTTGTTATTAGAGTAACCCAACAAACAGGAAGGGAAACACCAGAAAATGAAGTGATGCTTAAAGAAATAACATCTTTAACCAATCAACAAAAACCTACTTCACCAACTAAAGTTACAGTTACACCTACACCTACACCGATTCCAACACCTATAGGGTTTGATTATTACAAAAATGCAAAGGAAAACATTATTGACGATGACTTTTCTGCAGGATTGAATAACATCAATAAATATATAGAGTTGAACAACAATGACCCAGAGGGTTATTTAATAAGAGCTAAAGCATTGTACAGTTTAGGTTCTATACAAAAATCAAACCTCGATTATGATAAAGCAATAGAGTTACAACCTAACAATACGAAAGCATACAGATATAGAGCTAATAATTATCGTAAATTAAAACAATACGAAAGAGCGATTGATGATTACATAAAATCAATACAGTTGGATCCTAGCAGTGAAAATGAATGGAGTTACTACTTTTTAGCCGGAAGCTATTGGGACACTAATCAATACGAAGAAGCTATAACAAATTGGCAACGATATGCAGAAATACAACTATATAAATTAAATAATAAACAATCTCCATATGCAAAGGAACGGTTAACAGACACTCACGTTTCTATAGGGGAGGCATACAGAGAGTTGGGTATATATGATATGGCTATGCAAAATTTCCAAAGGGCTTTGGATATCACTCCTTTTTATAAAGAAGCTATTAAAGGTGCCGAAAAAGTGAACTTATTGGTTCAATCACAGGGTAGAAGTTCCCAATCCAACCCAAATAACCAATCATCAAA
>CAYRIG010000308.1:0-2415 GCA_964424315.1 uncultured Dehalococcoidia bacterium
ACCGTCTTCGGTAATTTGAGGTTTTATGAATTGGACTAATTCAATTAAATGCCCATTTTCTTCTTTGCCTAAAAATACGAGGGCTCTATATGCATCTGGAATACCTGTGTGCCTGCTGCCATCTGGTCCAGGGTTGGTTTTTCGGATAACTTTTAATCCTAGTACATTTTGATAAAAATCTACTTGTTTATCAATGTCTTTTACGACAAAGCCAGAGTGGTTAAAGCCTGTAATCATGAAATATCCTATTATTACTTAAGGTTAGTTAGTCAAACAAAGATGGTCGTCCGAATGAAGTGGAATGTGAAGGAAGATTAAAAAGATCCTTTTGGCGTTGAGTTAAATTAGCGTTTTCTGGTATTTCAGCGTATTTTCTAGTATAAGCCATATGAGCTGGTGTGTATTTGAATAATATAGAACGCCTTGGTGAATCTAATTTCCAACTTGCTGTACCATGAGCTAAAGCTTCAGTGAATATTATAGCTGAACCTGGTTTTACTTTTGGAACCAATACACAATCCGCTTTATCATGCATAGAATATATAGTTTTTGGTATAGCGAAGTTTTGTTTATGGCTGCCAGGAATGCATAAGAATCCACCTTGGTCTGGACCAGTATCAACCAAGTTCCATGAAACCACGGTAAGACCAGTGTTGATCTTTTGATTTTGGACATGGTATTGCTCGGAGATACTGGCATTAATGGATCCACCATGAAGTTCAAGTGATTTTGTTCCTTTTATCATCTGTATGCCATACATATGATCTACCCTAAACCCATCACCAAGAATAGGTCGTAAAACTGAAAGGACTGTTGGATGATCGATTAAATCTCTTATTGGCTCGCCATATTCTAGTAGCCCTGGTTCTTTATTGTTGCTAGCTCCAGAAAATCCAAATTCGCCGTCTGCAAATTCAAGTCCATGTGAGGTAGGTAAACGTTTGTCTAATATATCCTGAATTGTTGAAATTTCTTTATTATTAAGAACGTTTTCAACTACGATATATCCTTGAAGGTCGAAAAGATATTTATAAGTTTCAATGTCTTGTTCATTTAACTTAACCAATGTTTACCTCCATATGATTATCTTTGTCCAGGCGGAGGGGATTTAGGGAATCCTCTACCTGTATAGTCCATTCCTTTAAGCTCTAAATGTTTCAATTGTTGATCTTGGGGAGAAGCGTAGTATGCCCAAAGTTCTTTGATTAACCCGGTTTTGGAATCAAATGAATACCATTCCGCTCCTCTCAAGGTAATCCCAAATTTAGTTTTGAAATGAGTCCATTCGATCACTGCTTCATTCTTTTCTGGGTCTACTATTAAATTATCTATAGTCCAATATGATCCTATATTTTTAACTGCTTCGATCCATCCATTAGCTATTTTAGATGCACCTAGCCATGGCCCATCATACATGTCAGGAGGAAAGTAATGCACAGCATCTTTGACAAAACAAGACACCATTTTATCGTAAGACGATTCGTTGCAGCCTTCAAAATATTTACGTATGGTTTGTTCCATAGATATTTTCTTTTCATTACTATTGGCCATTAATTACTCCCGTAATATCTGGACAGATTCAATTGTTAAGTGCCTCGATAATCATATCTGAATAAAACTTCTCTTCGACCTCTAATATGTGATTTATCACTTCTCTCGGAGACCAATCTTCTTCAGAAGGTTTTCTGTCTAAATCTGAATCATCCAAAGTTATCAATAAACTTTCCAATTTACCACGGCTTTCTTGCAATTCTTGTAAGATTTGTTGTGCTTCTGTCAATTGGATATTTAAAGCAGTTAGTGTTTTTGATAGGTGTATAGTATGTTCGATTTCGTGGGCAACTAATCGGTAAAATACGGTTCTTACTTGGAAGTTGTCCCTATTGGGAACAGGCAAAGTCATTGAATCGTCAGTTACATGAGCAATCTTTTTATGAAGTTTTAATCTTGATTCTGTAAGTTGTTCTAAAAGTTCGTTTACTGTGCCCAAAGTGATTCTCCTTATTATATGGATAGTGTTTGTTTATTTGCACAGGATTATATACCAAGTGAAAATGAAATATTGCAAATATGGTATGATTTAAAAACTTATTCGCCGGTTAATATTTATTGTAAAAGGTAAACCTAATGAATAAAAAACATAAAGTGGCTATCATCGGTTGTGGAAGATTAGGCCAACAGTATGGCATGGCATATTCAACGTTTCCAGATACTGAAATCGTAGCAATAGCTGAATTTAATCCAGAAAGACGAAAAGCAGTTGGACAACGTTTTGGAGTAAAAGCACTTTATCCAGATGCCGATTCTATGCTTAAAGAAATAATCCCTGATATTGCTGCGGTTGTTACTCCGACTAAATGGATGAAAGAATCTGTGATTGCATGTGCTGAGGCAGGAGTAAAAGGTGTTTCTACG
>CAYRIG010000309.1:0-2385 GCA_964424315.1 uncultured Dehalococcoidia bacterium
GATTATATTTCCAGATTTCGATATAGACTCAAATTACGACATCGAAAAGTTACAACTGGCATTCGTTTGTTACAACAATAGAACTATCGCTGAATTCGTTTCCAGGGTTCCTACTGCTGTTGTAAACTCACCTGATACCGAAATAGAAACAATGGACTATTCAAAAATTACACGTACTCAGGTGATGACGAAGCTATTTGCCTGCTCAAATTAATTCAATTAAATATAAAGGAGTAACACTTATGTTTGGAAGCATTTTTAATCTAAAAATTAAATCAGGTCATGAAAACTCATTAATCGATCTTTTCAATAAATATGAAAAACCAGAGGGAGGAATCGCGTGGTTCGTAATGAAACCAGATGAGGACAAAGATTGGATTGGAGTTGCTGTTTTTAAAGACAGAGAATCATACGTTAAAAACGCTCAAAACCCTGAACAACATCAAAGATATCTGCAGATGATGGAACATTTAGAGGAAGATCCCACATGGACAGACGGTACTTATGTCCTAAGCCAATTAGATTAAAAAGAGATCCTATTTGTTCAATTCAAATGTTTTTTAATTAATCGATTCCGATAGCAATACCATCTCTTCGGGGATCAGCCCCTCCATGAAATATGCCATCAGAACCTATTAATATGGCTTGCGCTGCTCCAAGACCCATAGGGTCGTCAAAATCATTATCAATTGAATATCCTTTGGTGCATAAACTATTTTTGAACTGTTTAGAAAATGAATTTTCCAAAATAACGGTTGAATCGTCTCTCGTACTGAATCTAGGAGCATCTATAGCCTGCTGCACATCTAAACCATTTGATAAAAGATTATAAATTATTTGTGGGGTGGTCTGTAATATACCGTAACCACCTGTTGTTCCCACACTAGCATGTATTCTTCCATCTCTAAATATTTGGGTAGGTGCCAACACGAACTGAACTCTTTTTGATGGAGAGATATAATTACAATCATTGCTGTTTAAACTGAACCAGGTACATCCATTATTTAAAAACACTCCTGTTTTACCAGCTACTTCCCCTGAACCAAAAAATGCCCCTAAAGTCTGGGTAAAACTCACAACGTTGCCATATTGGTCAGCGACAGCAAAATGAGTTGTCATGCCGCGATCTTCATTTTTTGGTCTATCAGATCCTAAAGTATCTTCAAAGTTTTCAGATTTTAATCGGTTGATTAATTGATTTATATATTCATTAGATAATAATCGGCCGATTGGAACTGCATGATAATCCGGATCACAGCTATATTTTATTCTGTCTTGCAAAGCTAATTTAATCGCCTTAAGAAAAACATGAATATTTTCAGCACTTTCAAATACAGCAACATCGAATTCAGTTTGTTCTAATATTTTCAAAGTTTGCAATATTTGAAACCCACTGGAATTTGGAGGGGTGGTCAGTACATCATACCCCTTAAAATTGATTGCAACTGGTGTTTGCCATTCTGGTTGGTAAGAATGTAAATCTTCAATAGAAAATATACCTCCATATGCATTGTTACCATCAACAATTGTTTCAGCTAATTCACCACGATAGAAAGCAGACCTGTCTTTGGAGATTTCTTTTAGGGTATTTCCTAAAAATGGCATTTTGATTGTCGTACCCGATTGTGGAACTTCACATAAATCATTCAATATTAATTCAGAAGCTTCTCTACTGCTTTCCAATTTGGTAAGTGATTCTGAAATGACATGACTTCCTAGTGGTGTTAACTCATAACCGTTGATGGCGTAATCGATTGATGATTCAAACAAAGATTGCCATTGGAAAGATCCATACTTTTGATGTAATTCATCCCATCCTGCCACCACGCCGGGGATAAGAGATGATAATGGACCTTCATTCAATTCGTTTTGAGTAATTCCATTAACATCAATATCACGCGGGCAAAGTCCTGAAAAATTCAAAGCCCTTGTACGTTTTTCGGCAGCAAGGTAAACAAGACAGACTCCAACTCCACCTACTCCAGACATATATGGTTCTACGACACTAAGACTTGATCCTACTGCAATTGCTGCATCAATAGCGTTACCACCTTTCTCTAAAATTCGTGCTCCTGCTTTTGATGCTAATGGATGAGCTGAAGCAACCATACCTTTTTGGCCGGTTACATAAGTTTTTGGATGATTATTGATTTTCATTAAAATTTATATTATTTAATTGGTACTGCCAAAAATATTGGTATCATTCTTTTGGTACGGTTTTGATAATCCTTGTAATGGGAATATGTTTTCACAGCTATATCCCAAAGCCTTTTTCTTTCTTTAGAATCAATTATTTCAGTAACTTTCATATCATAAATAGTAGAACCATCTTGTATTTTAACTCTAGGGTTGGCCCGAAGATTATAGTACCAATTAGGATGTTTA
>CAYRIG010000310.1:0-2382 GCA_964424315.1 uncultured Dehalococcoidia bacterium
GCAGGTTTCGGGAATTGTCCCTGATTTAACAACTTTTGGCAAAATAATAGGGGGTGGAATGCCGGTGGGTGCATGGGGAGGCAGGGATGAGTTAATGGAACTATATGATCCAGTGACCGGGCCGGTGATAGAACATTCAGGAACATTTAATGCTAACCCTATGACAATGGTTGCAGGTGAAGCAACATTAAACCAATTGACAACCGAAAAATATATCAAGTTGAATGAGACGGGAAACCGAGTTAGAAACGAGCTGCAAACCGTTTTTGATGAACTCGAAGTTCCGGCACGGGTCACCGGTACAGGCTCTTTATTTGGAATGCATTTTTCGAATCATGATGTAGTTGATTATAGGACTATGAAATTAGCGAATCAGAAAATGAAACAAGCAATGTTTAAGGGGATGTTAGATAGAGGGATATTGCTTTTTGGTAAATGTACAGGTGCATTAAGTATTGCTACTGGTGAAATTGAGATAGAGCAATTAATTGACGGTGCAAGGCATGTTGCATCAACCACTCTCAAAAACATGGCTGAGTAAAAATCAAATTTAGACCCCTTTAAATTTAGGGTTTCTATGCTCGATGAAGGCGGACATCCCTTCGTGATAATCAGATGTATCAAAGGTTTCGAAAGGCAAAGATTTTTCTTCTGCAGATAAATTAGACAAGCTGGGATTGTCTAATACTATTTTCATGATTTGTTTATGCTTCTTGTGTGATAAAGGAGCAGTTTTTGAAATAGCTTGAGCCAATTCTGAAACGTAATCATCAATTGTGTCTAAACTCTTGATTTCGTTAATTAAACCAACCTTTAAAGCTTGTTTAGAATCCAGTCTTTTGCCGGAATATAATAAATAGGAAGCTGTACCTTTTCCAACAATTTGGATAAGTCTTTTCATTTCACCGTAACCTATTAATATCCCTAATTTGGATACAGGTATTGCGAAAACACTTGTATCTGAGCCAATTCGAATATCTGTTGTCATTGCAAGTTCGCATCCGCCACCAAAACATAAGCCTTTAATCAGGCTGATAGTAGGATACGGAATTGATTCAATTGCGTTAAGAGCCCCATCAAACACAGCCGCATATTTTTCAGCAGAAGTTTTGTTGTAACGAGTGTTCAAAAAATCTTTAATATCTGCACCGGATGAAAAACACTTATCACCTGTGCCTTTGAATATAGCTGCTCTTATATCTTTTGATTTTGCTATATCTATACAGGTTTGTTGCAGATCGTGCCACCCGTTATAGTCGATGGAGTTAAGGCTTTGAATATTCTCTATTTTTATAGTAGCTATGCTGGCATCAATAGAAAGATTTATTTTTGTTGGCAATTAGTCACTCCGTATATTCAAATTAAAAGTAACGATCATTTAACGAGATTCAGTTAATTGAATAGCCCCCGTCAACTATTATCGAGGTGCCGGTGACATAATCTGAAGCATGACTACTCAAAAATATAGCTGCACCTGCTATATCGTCAGGTTCACCCCACTGTCCTTGAGGGATCCTTTGCTTGATTTCAAGGTAACGCTTCATTCTTGTGGTTTTATAGGTTTCGGTTAAGTCAGTATGTATCCAGCCTGGAAGAATAGAATTTACTTGTATGTTTTGATTAGCCCATGCTATCGCCAAGCTTTTAGTTAGTTGGACTATGCCGCCTTTACTAGCAGAATATGGAGAAACCCAATCACTGCCAAAGATAGAAGTCATTGATCCTATGTTAATTATCTTGCCTCCGCCAGATTTAACCATTAGATTGTAAGCCTGTTGGCAACATAAGTGGGCTCCAGTAAGGTTGGTATTAATCACGTCATTCCATTCCTCTAAATTGTACTCTTGGGGCATTTTTCTGATAGCAATACCTGCGTTATTTACTAAGATATCTAGTCGTCCAAACTTATCAATAGTTTCACCAAACGCTTTGATGATGGAGTCTTTTTGTGCAACATTGATTTCCACAGAAATTGCTGAAATTGCTAAACCAGCAAGTTTTTTGGTAGCCTGCTCTGATTTGTTGCGGTTTCTGCCCGCAACAATGATTTTGGCCCCTGCTTGTCCTAGACCTTTAGCTATTGAAAAGCCTATCCCGCCATTTCCGCCTGTAACTAATGCGACTTTATCAGTAAGTTCAAATAACGATTTGGCCAATGTCACCTCTCTAATTGTTGGCAGAATCCGGCATTATAACGAGATGGTCGTCAACTACTGATAGTTTAACTCTTTGATTGATTTTAAATTGCTGCACATATTCTCTTGGTATTTGCATTCTTCCGGCCCGGTCAAGAAGCGTATAGTTTACATATGTAGTTTCTTTCTCTTGGGAAGGAGCAAATGATTTTTCTGTCAGATTAAGGTTGATTATTTCTGACGAAGC
>CAYRIG010000311.1:0-2376 GCA_964424315.1 uncultured Dehalococcoidia bacterium
TAACATTTGGAAGTCCAAGCACTTCACTCAAGACAAACCATGTTGTGGATGCCCAGTGGCCCGTGTTACAAAAAACAATATTATCTTTATCAGACCCAATACTCACATTTTGAGCCAATTGAACTATAGAGTTTAAATCTTTCACGTAACTTGTATTATCTATAATCAAATCACTCTGTTTAAGAAGTAAGGATCCAGGAATTGTTCCTGCAGCAAGTGCTTTGCCATGTTTCTTTTTGCCAAAATGTTGCTCATCTGTCCTAGCATCTACAAATGCAACAGAAATGTTATCTAAATTCTTAAAAACTTCTTCTGTTGTAGCAAGATACCTGGATTGAAAATTTGACTTAAAAGCTACTTTATTTGGATCTTCTATTCCTAATTCTATTTGATCTGGGAATTTTTTCACCCAAGCAGTGTAACCTCCATCTAAGATAGATACTTCTTCGTGACCTAGAACTTTAAAAGTCCAGTAAACCCTTGCAGCGCTACCAAAATCACTCGAATTTATTCCTCCAGGAACCACAACTACATGATTACCATTACCAATTCCAAGATTGCCAATTAAAATTTCCAGATCATTTACAGGAGGAAGCTTGCCTACAATGCCATCAACAGTAGTTCTCCATCCATCGGATAGATAATTGCTATATATAGCTGAAGGGATATGTCCAGTTCCAAAAATTTCTTTTGAGCCACCGTCTATTTTATTTCGTATATCCAAAACTACAACTTTATCATTTGTTAGATTATCACTTAACCACTCAACACTAATCAAGGGCTCAGCGGCAAATACGTTCAATGAAAGTAATATACCAATGATATATAAGGTTATTGAAGCAGTTAATTTTTTTAATAGTATCATATTTTCTTTCGTAGGCATTTTAAGTTAGCTGATAACAAATAAATGTCATCGGAATCGAAACCCAAAATGCCCCAAGCTTTAGTGATGAATTGGATTCATCTCTTTAGCTGCATTTATAAATCGCCCGCAATCTGAACATCAAATCGGCGAATAAAAAAGAATATAGAATAATTTTCTGAATATACAATATAATTTTATATATTTTAGAATTTATTTTGTTATATTAATAATATTTAGAATAATTTTCTATTTTATTACATAAATATAATTATTTTTAAATTTGTTTAAAAGATTCCTCAATATCCTCAATCAAGTCACCAACATCTTCCAGACCAATAGAAAGTCTAATCATATTGTCTGGTATGTTTAATTTTTTTCTCCCTTTCTCACCAATAACCCGGTGCGTTGTTGTTGCGGGATGGGTTACTAAACTTTTCGTATCGCCTAGATTATTGGAAATATCGAAAAGGCTTAAAGCGTTCATAAATTTAAACGCATTATTTCCCTTAATAATGAATGTTACAATGGAACTGCCTTTTGACATTTGTTTTTTTGCCAAGGTATACTGCGGATGGTTTTTCAAAAAAGGATAAATGGTTTTTTTTACTTTTGGGTGTTGAGATAAGTAATTGGCAACCTTGAGTGCATTGTGGCAGTGTTGATCCATTCTGTATTCAAGGGTTTCAAGTCCTTTTAATAGTATCCAGGCATTAAACGGACTCAGGGTTGGTCCAGTGTGACGCATAAATGGCTTTATGTAATCTTCGTAAAGTTGTTGGGATGATAATATTGCCCCACCAATACTGCGCCCTTGTCCATCAATATGCTTTGTTCCAGAATACACAACTATATCTGCTCCTAAATCCATAGGTTTTTGCAGGACAGGGGAGGCTAAAATATTGTCTACGATCACAAGGGCGTTGTGCTGATGAGCAATCTTTGAGACAGCCTGAATATCGATTATATCCATAGTAGGATTAGTGGGCGACTCAAGAAAAACGCATTTTGTTTTGCTTGTGACATATTTTTCCCATTGGGACAAATCTGTCCCGTCGATTAAATGAGTGATAATTCCGTAACGGGGCAATATTTGATCGATAATTTGATAGCATGAACCAAATAAAGCCCTAGATGACACAACTTCATCCCCACTTTTAAGATAACTCATCAAAGATGCAAAAACAGCTGCCATACCACTTGCTGCAGCAAAACAGGATTCGGATCCTTCATTCAGAGCCATTCGATTTTCAAACATTGTCACTGTTGGATTGCCATAGCGTGAATAAAGGTAACCGTCTAACTCTCCAGCGAATCGTGCTTTTGCCTCTTCTGCACTTTTGAAAACATAACCTGAATTCATAAATATGGCTTCACTGGTTTCCCCGTGCTCTGAACGCAATAATCCTCCACGCACCCTTTGGGTTTGTTTTTTATAGTTTTTATAATTTTTATTATCCGCCATTATTGTTTCCATGGAAGTTTAGAGTATTTCCATCCATTAACAGTTGAAC
>CAYRIG010000312.1:0-2375 GCA_964424315.1 uncultured Dehalococcoidia bacterium
TCTACAGCCCTGATCGGCGTTACTGAAAACGTTAACCTGGGAGGCTTGAATGCCTATTTACAGCACAAAAACTGCTGACTTACTAGATGACATAAAGGCAGCTATAAAGACCGAGGTAACTACCTCTGGTACTCTTAGCAGCGTTAAACAGGTCAGAATTGGACCTAATAGAAATCCTGCAGCTTTCCCTTTTATTACTATTGTTCCGGTTGATGAAAAAAATACTGGTATAAGAAATGGGATTATGATTAACGTTAGACAAATAAGAATTGAAGCTTATGCTAAAAAATATAAATCAAAAGATTCTATGCGGGCCGCTATGGGCATGATTGAAAAAGTAAAAGATATTTTTATAACAAACTCTGATTATTGGCAAATTCCCTCAACTACAATTCCTTTTGATCCTACTGTTTATGATCTTCAAATTACTAGTATTGGGGCTAGTGATAAACCTATTCCTTATAGGAATGGGTTTATACATCAAGCTTCTTTAGAAATGGCTTGTTTTAGTAAAGATGAATTAGCACCAGATATTACTAATGGAACCAGTACTAATACTATTGTAGAAACAGATGCTAAAACTTTGATTGATACTATTACTACTACTTATAAAAAATATAAGACTGGAGCTAATTCGGTTTTATCAAATACTAAAAGTTTCAGAAGTTTTACTATGCCTCCCTCTGCTAATTTCCCCGCAATTTTTATAGGTATTGAGGCAGAAGATAGGGAGCATGCTATAACAGGAAAAGATGTAGTTCAAAGAGATATAAGTGTTAATATTCTTTCACAGATGGGAAGCAGAGAAGAAAATTTGAAAAGAAATTTAAAAATTGCAGATTATTGCAGACAAATATTATTAGCTAATCGAGATTTTGGCGGTAGAGTTGTTCATTATGATTATGATGGAATAACTTTCGGACAATTAGTAGGAGATAGGGGACAATTATTATATGGTAGTTCTCTTTCATTTACTGCTCAAAATTTTGAAACATTACCAAACTAAGGAGATAAAGTTATGGCTAAAGTAAAAACAGAACCCAGACTTGTTCAATTTGGTCCGGATAGGAAAAAATTAGGACCAGAGATATTATCACAACTTAAGGCAGGAACAGAGGGGGTAGAAGTACCTGATGATTCAATGTATATTCTACAAAAAGGTACTTATGAAATAATTTCACAAAACAAGGCAGAAGAGGCTCCTAAAAAGAGCAAAAAGTCGAAAACAGAAAAAAATAAATCAAAGGAAGAATAAGGTATCCATCGAAGACCAATGTCCCCTTTCACATACAATAAAGGAGAGTAAATATGGCTACTCGTACTATATGGCAGGACCTTTACGGTTTTGAACTTGAATACGGTACAACCGCTAGTCCAATAAGCTTAGCTACTCATGTGGCTGCTGCTCCGACTTTTGCTGCTGCATCTGATATTGGAATTATGGGAACAGGTTCTGCTGAAGGTAAATTCGCTTTACCATTAACAGACCACCCTAATTTTAAATCACCTAGTGCTACAGTAGATACGGAAGAGGCTAGGGGTGTATCGACTCGTCATGATGACGAATTCAACGTCGCTGTTTCAGGTGATCCTGTCGAATTTTCAATTCCAATGTTAGGAAATGCATATAACGTTGCTGCAATGACAGCATTGCTTTTTCAATCAGGGGCTGTTGACTCAGATTCATCTACTCCTCATGCAGGGACTCAGAAAATGTCTGGATCTCCATACACTTCGGCTGATTGTGTTTCATATGGGTATTTTACCCGTTCGCTACAACCGGCAGCTGCAACTGATGGAGTTGATCTTACAGTCAAAGGTGGAGTTTGTTCTTCACTGACCCTATCAGGAGAGGCAGGTGGATTGTTAACTATTGAACCAACAATTCAGGCTGCAAATTGGAGTCAAGGGAATTTAGCTGGTTTAACTACGAATGTAAGCGACAGTTTTGCAGACGTATCACCACTTAAATACCAAGATGCTGTAATTGCTATTGAATATAGCGCAGGAAGCTGGGCAGAAGTATTTTGCCCAGCAATTTCTATTACAATAAGTACTAATCCAATGTTCAACTTCTTCAATGATGATGCTGCTGCATCAATTCATGTGGGAAGGATGGCAATTGAAGGTTCTATAACACTTCCTTGGGGATCAGATGCAAACGTAGATAAGAATTGGTTAGTTGATCAGTTCCTATCTGGCACTCCTCGTAGGATTTCTTGGTTATGGGGTCAGGATTATGCAGCTGGATTAGATATCCCTAATGATTATGACTTGTTGGGAACTAATGGATTTGATTCTTATAAGAATGACGGTTCAGCAACAGATCCCAAGAACTTCATGGCTGTTATCGTAAATGCTAAAGTTACTGATTA
>CAYRIG010000313.1:0-2363 GCA_964424315.1 uncultured Dehalococcoidia bacterium
GTGCTTGCGGTGGTGGCGGACATGGCGGTGGTGGTGGATGTGCTTGCGGTGGTGGCGGACATGGCGGTGGTGGTGGATGTGCTTGCGGTGGTGGTGGTGGATGTGCTTGCGGAGGACACTAGTCATCATATAGCCTGACTCAAAATATAACCCTATGATCTATCTTTGTATGACGGGTTATTAATGATAATACTAACTTCATAACCGATATTTTGATCGATGCAATTATTAGATTTCATACAATTAAATCGATGTCTTAATCTGAGGATATAGATGCAATTTAAAGTATCGACTGCAGCCAAATTGGAAGGCGTTATAGATTTGCCAGGAGATAAATCAGTCACTCAACGTGCTTTATTGTTAAATTCCATAGCTTCTGGCAAAGCTACTATTAGGAATCACAACACCGGAAGTGATGCTTTATCTATGTTTAATTGTCTACAAAATCTTGGCGCAAACTTGAAAAAAGAAATTGACGACACGACTAATCAAGAATTAATTCACGTCTTTGGCAATGGAATCAAAGGTTTAAGTCAACCTAAAAATGTTTTGAATGCTGAAAATAGCGGAACAACAATGAGATTGCTTGCGGGTTTATTATCAGGACAGCCTTTCGCTTCAGTGATTGATGGAGATTGGTCTCTTCGCACTAGGCCTATGAAAAGAATCATAGAACCACTATCGAAAATGGGTGCGCAAATTAATGGCAAAAATAACAATACTCTTCCTCCTATATCAATCCTTGGGGGTAATCTAAAAGGAATACAATATTCACCCGAGGTAGCCAGTGCACAAGTTAAATCCTGTTTACTAATTGCAGGATTATTTGCTCAAGGCAAAACTGAACTATATGATCTACGGCCTTCAAGAGATCACACTGAAAGGATGCTCAAGGCTATGGGTGCCGATATTGTAATTGAAAAGACAAATATCACTATCAATCCTTCGCCGCTAAACGCAAAAGATGTTTTAGTACCGGGGGACATAAGTGCTGCGGCATTTTGGTTAGTAGCCGGGATTTGTCACAAAAACGCAAATATCTTAATCAAAAATGTTGGGATAAATCCATCACGAAGTGCAATTATTGAAGTTTTAAAATCAATGGGTGCACGTATAAAAATAATTAATTCAGATAATAATACGGTTGAACCAATAGCGGATATAAAAGTCGAGTCAAGTAAACTTAACGGCACAACTATACAAGGTTCTCTAATACCAGAAATAATTGATGAAATTCCTATTCTAGCTTTGGCTGCTAGCTGTGCATCAGGACAAACTGTAATTAGAGATGCAAAAGAATTAAAATTCAAAGAATCTGATCGTATATCGTCTACTGTTGATACTTTGCGCAAATTAGGTTCTGATATAGTTGCAACTGAAGATGGAATGGTGATAAACGGACCAAATAAATTATACGGCAATGAATGTGATTCGCTTAATGATCATAGAATAGCAATGCTAGCAACTATAACTGGTCTGATTGCAAAAGGTACTACTACGATTAATGATTTTCAATCAGTAGACGTTTCATACCCTAATTTCCGAAACACCATGGATAAACTTGTCTCCTAAAATGAATATCAAAAAAAGTCACCCCAAAAGCCCTAATTTATTTGTCATATCCGGGCCTTCTGGAGTTGGTAAAGATACAATTTTGAATCTCATGAAGAAAAATTATACTTCAAACCATTATGTCGTTACCGTAACAACACGAGAGAAAAGAAATAACGAAGTAGACGGTAAAGATTATTTTTTCGTAACCAAACAAAAATTCCAAGAAATGATTGATTCAGATGCATTTTTGGAATGGGCTAACGTATATAACAACAAATATGGTGTTCCGAAAGAACAAGTCAATCAAGCCTTATCAGAAAACAAAAATGTGATTATAAAAGCTGATATACAAGGAGCTAAGACGATTAAAGAAATCATAGATGGCACAAAGACCATATTTATCAATCCTCCTGACATATCAAAACTTGCTGAACATCTTAGTTCCAGAATGAGTGAATCAAAAGAATCATTTACCCTAAGAATGGAAACGGCACTACAAGAAATACAGTCTAGAAATGAATTTGATTATGTTGTTAATAACCTCGAAGGAAAATTAGATCAAACTCTCGAAAAGATTAATGACATAATAGCAAATCATTGAACAGCCTAAAATGATAAAACCAAAAAGGAGTCATGAATGACAAATGCGAATATAGGTCAGCTTCCAGATTATATAAAACCTAGAAAATATAATATATCAAAGGGATTCTGAATAAGTGACTCCACGGCGCCGAAGGCGCCGCGGAAAAATGCGGTTCGCACCATCAAAACTAACATTCATGGGGCAAACACCACGGCCGTGGGTCCGT